>NZ_JBPQTP010000014.1:0-93790 GCF_051386395.1 Micromonospora sp. URMC 106 | reverse complement strand
GCCGCCCGATGACGAGGGCGGCGAAGTAGACCACCGTCGCCGGATTCAGCAGGGTCAGCGCGAGCACGCCGCCGAAGGCCCGCATCGGGGTGTCCAGGCCCCGGCGGGTGCCGGCCGGGACGCCCGGCCCGGTGCGGGGTCGTAGGGCGCGCCAGGCGGTGTGGCCGGCGAGGGCGAGCAGCACGACCGCGGCGGCCAGCCGCAAGGGCCCGGCGACCGGGGCGATCAGCCCGGCGACGGCGGCCCCGCCGAGGGCCGCCACGGCGGCGTAGAGCCCGTCGGCCGTCGCCACCCCCAACGCGGCGGCGGCACCGACCCGGAACGACGTGCGGGCGCTGAGCCCGAGGATGAGCACGGCGATCGCGCCGACCGGAACGGCGACGCCGTAGCCGGCGACCAGACCGGCCAGGAACGCCCCGGTCACGACGGTCGGTGGCGGCTCGAGACGAACCCGCGCACCGTCCGCTGTCGCCGCGCGACGATGGTCGCGGCAACGAGGACGGGCTTCATCGGGTACGTCTCGATCACGCCCCGATCCTGCTCCCCCATCGCACCCCCCGCCACCGAATTGCTGACCGCCACGGTCACCGCCCTCGGCGGGGCGGGCGGGGGCGGGGAGAGCGGATCAACCCCGTGCTGGCCCGCGCGACGGCGACGCCTGGCTGATCACCGCATCCGCCGCCGGCGCCCGGCAGCACCCGGCCTGGTTGCTCAACCTGCGCGCCCACCCCCACACCGTCATCGAGACCGGCGACGACGTCGTGGCCGTCACCGCCGGGGAACTCGCCGGAGACGAGTACGCCGCCGCCTGGCGCGGCTTCGTCGCCCAGAGCCCGGCCTTCGCCGCCTACCAGCAACGCGCCGGCAGTCGCCAGATCCCGGTCGTACGGCTACGCCGGAGCCACTGACGCCACCACCCGTCACGGCCGTGACGCCCTCCCGCTCGCCACGATCCCGGCCCGGCCTGGCGCCCACCAGCGCCCACGACACCTGGATCTCGGCTCAGGCCGGCGGCCAGGGCCGCCCGCACGGACGGGCCGGCAGTCAGGCAGGCGGCGCGAGCCGGAGCAGGGAGGAGAGACACGTCGAGCGCGCCGCCCGGGAGGGGCGGCGCGCTCGACGGACCGGCGCTGGGCCGGGTCAGACGTTGAAGCCGAGGGAGCGGAGCTGGTCGCGCCCCTCGTCGGTGATCTTGTCCGGCCCCCACGGCGGGAGCCACACCCAGTTGATCCGGATGTCGTCGACCAGGCCGCCGCCCGGCCCGGTGGTCAGCGCCTGCCGGGCCTGGTCCTCGATCACGTCGGTCAGCGGGCAGGCCGCCGAGGTCAGCGTCATGTCCAGGGTGGCGACGTTGTCGTCGTCGACGTGCACGCCGTACACCAGGCCGAGGTCGACCACGTTGATGCCCAGTTCGGGGTCGACGACGTCCTTCATCGCCTCCTCGATGTCGGCGACGGCGGCCTTCCCCCGGGCCGCCGGCGCGGCGTCCGTGGCCGGCGCGGCGGCGGCCGTTTCCGGCGCCGCCGTGCCCTCGGCCGCCGGCGTCGCCGCGGTGGCGGTGTCCTCGCTACTCATGCCTTAACCTCCGAAGGGCTCACGCCCACGCCGGCGCGTGCCGCGGCGTCCTTGAACGCCATCCACGGCAGCAGCGCGCACTTGACCCGGGCGGGGTAGCGGGCGACGCCCGCGAACGCGACCCCGTCACCGAGCACGTCCTCGTCCGGCGTGACCTGGCCACGGCCGGACATCAACTCGACGAACGCCTCGTGCACCTGGAACGCCTCACCCGCGCCCCGACCGACCAGCAGCTCGTGCAGCACGCTCGCCGACGCCTGGCTGATCGAGCAGCCCATGCCGTCGTACGAGACGTCGTGCAACACGTCGCCGTCGGTCGCCACCCGGACGGTGACCTCGTCGCCGCAGGTCGGGTTCACGTGGTGCGCCTCGGCCACCCGGTCCGCCGGATCGCCCGCGTCCCGCAGGCCACGACCGTGCGGGTGCTTGTAGTGGTCCAGGATGATCTCCTGGTAAAGAGACTCAAGCTGCATCAGGCTGAACTCCCGTAGATCCGCGGGCTCCCGCGTCGCCGCTCACTCGAACACCTTCCGCACCTGCTCCAGGCCCGCCACCAGGGCGTCGATCTCCTCGGTGGTGGTGTAGAGGTAGAACGAGGCCCGCGTCATCGCCGGCACGCCGAACCGGGTGCACACCGGCCGGGCACAGTGGTGGCCGACCCGCACCTGCACGCCGAGGGAGTCGAGCACCTGCCCCACGTCGTGCGGGTGGATGTCGCCGAGGGCGAACGAGATGGTGCCGCCCCGGCCCACCGGCACGGTCGGCCCGAAGATCCGCAGCCCGCGCACCGAGCTGAGCGCGTCCAGCGCGTACGCCGTCAGCTCCTTCTCGTGCCACTGGATGGCGCGCATGCCGATGCCGCTCAGGTAGTCGACGGCGGCGCCCAGCGCGACCGCCTCGGCGATCGGCGGGGTGCCCGCCTCGAACCGGGCCGGCGGCGCGGCGAACGTCGAGCCCGCCATCGACACCGTCTCGATCATCGAGCCGCCGCCGAACACCGGCGGCATCGCCGCGAGCAGCTCGGCGCGGCCCCAGAGCACTCCGATGCCGGTCGGCCCGCACATCTTGTGCCCGGTGAAGACGATGAAGTCGGCGTCGTAGTCGACCACGTCCATCGGCATGTGCGGCACCGACTGCGAGCAGTCGAGCAGCAGCAGCGCCCCCACCTCGCGGACCCGCTGGGTGATCCGCGAGGTGGCGTTGACAGTGCCGAGGATGTTGGACATGTGCACCAGCGAGACGATCTTCGTCCGCTCGGTGACCAGGTCCTCCAGCCCGGACTCGTCCAGGCGCCCGTTGTCGGTGACGGGGAACCAGCGCAGCGTCGCGCCGGTGCGCTCGCAGAGCAGCTGCCACGGGACGATGTTCGAGTGGTGCTCCATCTCGGAGATCACCACCTCGTCGCCGGGGCCGAGCCGGAACCGCGGGTCGGCGTCGGGGCGCAGCGAGGCGTTGGAGAACGCGTACGCGACGATGTTGATCGCCTCGGTGGAGTTCTTCGTGAACACCACCTCGTCCACGCCGGGCGCGTTGATGAACGCGGCGATCTTCGCCCGCGCGCCCTCGTACGCCTCGGTGGCCTCCGTGCCCAGCGTGTGCACCGAGCGGGACACGTTGGCGTTGTGCCTCGCGTAGTGCTCGGCGAGCACGTCGAGCACCTGCCGCGGCTTGTGCGAGGTGTTGGCGCTGTCGAGATAGACCAGCCGGTGCCCGTTGACCTCCCGGTCGAGGATCGGGAAGTCGGCGCGCACCGTGGCCACGTCGTAACGCGGCACGTCGTCGTACTGCGGCATCCCCGGCGGGATCGCGATGGTGGTCACCTCAGCTGGTCCTTCGCTCAGGCCCGCGCCGAACCGGCCCCGGCGACGTACCGCTCGTAGCCCTCTTCCTCGAGCTTGTCGGCCAGCTCCCGGCCGCCCTGCTCGACGATCCGGCCGGCGACGAAGACGTGCACGAAGTCGGGCTTGATGTAGCGCAGGATCCGGGTGTAGTGGGTGATCAGCAGCATCCCGGTGTCGCCGGTGTCGCGGACCCGGTTGACGCCCTCGCTGACCACGCGCAGCGCGTCCACGTCGAGGCCGGAGTCGGTCTCGTCGAGGATGGCGATCTTCGGCTTGAGCAGCTCCAGCTGCACGATCTCGTGCCGCTTCTTCTCGCCGCCGGAGAAGCCCTCGTTGACGTTGCGCTGGGCGAACGCCGGGTCCATCTGGAGGCGCTCCATGGCCCCGCGCAGCTCGCCGCCCCAGGTGCGCAGCTTCGGCGCCTCGCCGTCGATGGCGGTCTTGGCGGTACGCAGGAAGTTGGCCACCGAGACGCCGGGCACCTCGACCGGGTACTGCATGGCCAGGAAGAGGCCGGCGCGGGCCCGCTCGTCGACGGACATGGCCAGCACGTCCTCGCCGTCGAGGGTCACCGAGCCGCCGGTGATCTCGTACTTGGGGTGGCCGGCGATCGAGTAGGCCAGGGTCGACTTGCCGGACCCGTTCGGGCCCATGATCGCGTGGGTCTCCCCCGACTTCACCGTCAGGTCTACCCCGGCGAGGATCGGCTTGAGCTCACCCTCGGGCAGCTTGACCGACACCTTCAGGTCGCGGATCTCCAGGGTGCTCATTATCGGGTCACTCCATTGCTCGGCGTCAGGCTGACGTAGATGTCGCCGTCGCGGACTTCGACGGGATAGACGGGAACGGGTTCGGTGGCGGGCAGCCCGGTCGGCTCGCCGGTCCTCAGGTCGAAACGGGAACCGTGCAGCCAGCATTCCAGCGTGCAGCCCTCGACCTCCCCCTCGGAGAGGGCGACCGCGGCGTGGGAGCACTCGTCGTGGACGGCGTAGAAGGCGTCGTCCTCGCCGTGCACGATCGCGATCTGCGTGCCGTCGACGTCCGCGCTGATCGCGGTGCCCTTCGGCACGTCCTCGGTCGAGCAGATCTTGATCATCAGGCGCCGGCCTTCGCCAGTCGGGCCTCGATGGCGTCGCCGAGCCGCTCGCGCAGCTCCTCGACCGGGATCTTGTTGATCAGCTCGGCGAAGAAGCCGCGAACCACCAGGCGGCGCGCCTCGGCCTCCGGGATGCCCCGGGCCATCAGGTAGAACAGCTGCTCGTCGTCGAAGCGGCCGGTCGCGCTCGCGTGGCCGGCGCCGGCGATCTCGCCGGTCTCGATCTCCAGGTTGGGTACGGAGTCCGCCCGCGCGCCGTCGGTGAGCAGCAGGTTCCGGTTGATCTCGTACGTGTCCGTGCCGGTCGCCTCGGCGCGGATCAGCACGTCGCCCACCCAGACGGTGCGCGCGCTCTCGCCCTGCAGGGCGCCCCGGTAGCCGACGTAGCTGCGGCAGTCCGGCACGCTGTGGTCGACCAGCTGGCGGTGCTCCAGGTGCTGCCCGGCGTCGGCGAAGTAGAGGCCGTACAGCTCGGCCTCGCCGCCCCGCTCGGTGTACTCCACCGAGGTGTACTGCCGGACCAGGTCGCCGCCGAGGCTGACCTGGACGTGCACCACCTTGGCGTCCCGGCCCAGCTTCACCTTCAGGTGCTGGGCCTGCACGGCGTCGTCGGCCCAGTCGGCGACGGTGACCAGGGTCAGCTTCGCCCCGTCGGCCACCGTCACCTCGACGTTGTCGGCCAGCGTCGCGCTGCCCTGCTGGTCGAGCACGACGGTGGCCTCGGCCAGCGGCTGCACGTCCAGCAGGATGTGCTGGTGGGCGACGCCGTCCCCCTGCCCGCGGGTCTCGATGGAGACCATGTCGCGCAGCACGGCCTCCCGCGCCACGGTCACCACGAGGGCCTTGTCGAACCGGCTCCACGCCTGGGCGCTGAGCCGGTCGAACGGCACCAGCACCCGGCCGAGGCGGGCGTCGTCCCGCTCGACCCACTCGGCGGTGACGCCGTCGGGCGCCCACACCTGCGTGACGACCTGCCCGGCCGACGCCGCGGCGTCGTCGAGCAGGCCCCGCAGCCGCTTGAGCGGGGTGAAGCGCCACTCCTCCTCCAGGCCCGTCAGGGCCGGGAAGTCGGCGACGTCGTACGAGCGGAGCGCCTGCGACTTGGTGCTGGGCGGCGCGGAAGCCTGGGTAGTCATCTCTTCCTTGGTCTGTTCTGCGTAGTCGGAGGGTCAGTCGGGCTGGTCGCGACGCGACGGGTCCGGGCCGCGCGAGGGCCGGGCGGGGTCAGCCGACCGCGCCCTCCATCTGCAGCTCGATCAGGCGGTTGAGCTCCAGGGCGTACTCCATCGGGAGCTCCTTGGCGATCGGCTCGATGAAGCCGCGCACGATCATCGCCATCGCCTCGTCCTCACTCAGCCCCCGGCTCATCAGGTAGAAGAGCTGGTCCTCGCTGACCTTGGAGACGGTGGCCTCGTGCCCCATCGACACGTCGTCCTCACGGATGTCGACGTACGGGTAGGTGTCCGAGCGCGAGATGGTGTCGACCAGCAGCGCGTCGCACTTGACCGTGCTGCGGCTGTTGGTCGAGCCCTCCAGCACCTGCACCAGACCGCGGTAGGACGTCCGGCCGCCGCCGCGGGCGATCGACTTCGAGACGATGGTGGAGGAGGTGTGCGGGGCGGCGTGCACCATCTTGGCGCCGGCGTCCTGGTGCTGGCCCTCGCCGGCCATGGCCACCGAGAGCACCTCGCCCTTGGCGTGCTCGCCGGTCATGTAGACCGCCGGGTACTTCATGGTGACCTTGGAGCCGATGTTGCCGTCGATCCACTCCATGGTCGCGCCCTCGTGGCACACGGCGCGCTTGGTGACCAGGTTGTAGACGTTGTTCGACCAGTTCTGGATGGTCGTGTAGCGGCACCGGGCGTTCTTCTTGACGATGATCTCCACCACGGCGCTGTGCAGCGAGTCCGAGGAGTAGATCGGCGCGGTGCAGCCCTCGACGTAGTGCACGTACGCGCCCTCGTCGACGATGATCAGCGTCCGCTCGAACTGGCCCATGTTCTCCGTGTTGATCCGGAAGTAGGCCTGCAGCGGGATCTCCACGTGCACGCCCTTCGGCACGTAGATGAACGAGCCGCCGGACCACACGGAGGTGTTCAGCGCGGCGAACTTGTTGTCGCCGACCGGGATGACCGTGCCGAAGTACTCCTTGAAGATGTCCTCGTGCTCGCGCAGCGCGGTGTCGGTGTCGAGGAAGAGGACGCCCTGCTCCTCGAGGTCCTCGCGGATCTTGTGGTAGACGACCTCGGACTCGTACTGCGCCGCGACACCGGCGATCAGCCGCTGCTTCTCCGCCTCGGGGATGCCCAGCTTGTCGTAGGTGTTCTTGATGTCCTCAGGCAGGTCCTCCCAGCTGGTGGCCTGCTTCTCGGTGGACCGGACGAAGTACTTGATGTTGTCGAAGTCGATCCCCGTGAGGTCGGCGCCCCAGGCCGGCATGGGCTTGCGGCCGAACAGCCGCAGGCCCTTCAGCCGCAGGTCGAGCATCCAGGCCGGCTCGTTCTTCTTGGCCGAGATGTCCCGCACCACCGCCTCGTTGAGGCCGCGCTGGGCGACCGCCCCGGCGACGTCGGGGTCGGCCCAGCCGTACTCGTAGCGACCCAGGGCGGCGAGCTGCTCTTCCTGGGTCAGGGGCTGGACGATCTGCTCGGTCATCTATCTGTCCTCACAGTGGTGACGGTCTTACCGGACTGGGCACGCCCCGGCTGGGCGGGAATGTGCGTGGTGCACACCCCGTCGCCGTGCGCGATGGTGGCCAGGCGCTGCACGTGGGTGCCGACCAGGCGGGAGATCACCGCGGTCTCGGCCTCGCACAGCTGGGGGAACTCGGCGGCCACGTGCGCCACCGGGCAGTGGTGCTGACACAGCTGGCCGCCGGAGGCGATCGTGGACGCGTTGGCAGCGTAGCCCTCGGCGGTCAGCGCCCCGGCGAGCGCCTCGGCCCGCGCGAGGGGGTCGTCGCCGGCATCCTCCATGGCGGCCCGGCAGCGGGCCTCCAGGGCGGCGACCTGGTCGGTGGCGAACGCCTCGACGGCCTCGGAGCCGCCGTTGCGCGCGATCCAGCGCAGCGCGGCGGTGGCCATGTTGTCGTAGTGGTGGGTGCCGCAGCGGCCCCGGGCCGCGTCGGTCAGCAGGAACACCTTCGCCGGCCGGCCCCGGCCCCGGTGGCCACGGACGGTCTGGTCGCGGGCGACCACGTCACCGTCGGCGAGCATCGCGTCGAGGTGCCGGCGGATCGCGGCCGGGCTGAGCCCGAGCGCCGAGCCGAGCTGCGCGGCGGTGGTCGCACCCCGCTCCAACAGCAGCTGGGTGACCCGGTCACGGGTGGAGAGATCCGCGACGGACGCGGACTGACCGGCGGCCGGGGGGGCCGCCGGCTGCTGCCCCGAGAGCGCCGCCGCGTTTTTCACAACGCCCACGTTACGTAATTCGCCGGAGGGCCGCAAACCCGGGTCCCGGTGATCCGAACCACCGTGCCGGCGGAGTCGCACGAACCTCGATCACTACGGTGCGTAGGATTTGCGCCGTGACTCCATCCGTCCGGTTCCCGGTCTCCACCGCCCTGCTGCGCCGTCTCGCGCTCGCCTCGATCATCGCGAACGTGGGCATCGTCGTCACCGGCGGGGCGGTCCGGCTCACCGAGTCCGGTCTCGGCTGCCCCACCTGGCCCCGGTGCACCGACGAGTCGTACGTGGCAACCGCCGAGATGGGCATCAACGGGGCGATCGAGTTCGGCAACCGCCTGCTCACCTTCGCCGTCGGCGTCATCGCGCTGGCCGTCCTGGTGGCCGTGCTGCTGCACCGCCCCCGCCGGCGGGAGCTGGTCCCGCTGGCGGTCGCCGTGCTCTTCGGCATCCCCGCCCAGGCGATCGTCGGCGGCATCACCGTGCTCACCGACCTCAACCCGTGGGTAGTCGGCCTGCACTTCCTCGCCTCGATGCTCGTCATCGCGGCCGCGTACGCGCTCTGGCGGCGGATCAAGGACCCGGCCGGTCCGGCGGTGGCCGTGGTTCCGGCGCCGCTGCGGACCCTGGCCGTGCTCACCACCGTGGTCAGCGCCGCCGTGCTGGTGGTCGGCACCTGGGTCACCGGCAGCGGCCCGCACGCGGGCGACCACGGCGCGGCCCGCAACGGGCTCGACCCGGAGACGATCGCCCAGGTGCACGCCGACGGCGTCTTCCTGCTGATCGGTCTCTCGGTGGCGCTCGTCTTCGCCTTCCGCGCGGTCGGCGCGGACCGGGCAGCACGGGCCGCCGTGGTGCTGGTCGCGGTGGAGCTGGGTCAGGGCGTGATCGGCTTCGTGCAGTACTTCACCAACCTGCCGGCGCTCCTGGTCGGCGCGCACATGCTCGGCTCCTGCCTGGTGCTGCTGGCCACGCTCTCGGTGCAGTGGTCCACCCGTACGCGCCGCCCCGTCGCGCCGACCCCGGACCCCGCCCCCGCCGAGGACGCCGTCCCGGTCGCCGCCTGACGGGCGGCAAGCCGGCCGCCCGGGCTCAGGCGCCGCGCGGCGGGCGGCGCAGGTGGGCCAGGATCGCGTCGGCCAGCCGGTCGGCGGCGCCGTCGGCGTATCCGAGGAACAGCGACGGCTCGGTGAGCTCCAGCTCCACCAGGACGGGCGCGCCGTCCGCACCCGGGATCAGGTCCACCCGGGCGTAGAGCAGCCGCTGCGGACCGCCGGGCACCGCCGCGAGGGCCTGCTCCGCCACCGCCAACTGTTCCGGGGCGGCGGTGCGGGCGGTGATCTCCTCGGGCTTGTAGAGCCCCTCGGTGCCCAGGTCCGGGCCGGTCAGCATCGGGCCCTTGCGGATGGCGTGGCTGAACGCCGGACCCGCCGGCCCGGCCAGGAAGAGCAGCGCGGTCTCGCCGACCGTGTCGACCGCGTCGAGGTACGGCTGCACCATGGTCAGCCGGCCCGCGTCCGACAGCCGCCGCACGTGCGCGGCGGCCAGCCCCCGGTGCTCCGGGTCGGCCAGGTCGTAGCGGCCGGTGTCCTGGCTGCCGGCGCTGACCGCCGGCTTGATGACGTACTCGCCGCGCTCGGCGGGCGGCTGCCAGGTCTCCCCCGGCGCGACCCAGGACGTCGGCACGGTCGGCACCCCGGCCGCCGACAGCTCGCCCAGGTAGCGCTTGTCGGTGTTCCAGCGCACCACGTCGGCCGGGTTGGCCAGGCCGGGCACGGTCGACGCCCAGGCGACGAACTCGTCGCGACGCAGCGCGTAGTCCCAGGGCGAGCGGAGCACCGCCAGGTCGTACGCCGACCAGTCGGCGACGGGATCGTCCCAGACCACCGGCTCGGCGGTCACGCCGCGCCCGGTCAGCGGGGCGAGCAGCAGCCGGTCGTCGGGGTCGAGGTCGGGCAGTTCGGCACAGGTGACGAGAGCGACCCGGGGTTCCCCCCGGGTCGACTGGTGGTGGTCGGTCAATTTATGTCAACGGGCCATCGAGCGCCGGGCCATCGACCGCCAGAGGTCGTTGCTCGGACGCATCTGGTCCATGAGTTCACGCTCCCAGGCGTTCTCGACGGTGACTCCCGCCATCGCACAGGCCTCCCGCGCGACGACGGTGTCGTCCGCGAACTGGTCGCCCCACACCCCGTCCTCGCCGACGAGGACGATGCGGGCGCCGCGCTTGCCGACGTACTCGATGACCGCCTTCGCCCCGCCGTGCCCGGCGGCGAACGACTTGATGCCCGCGACCAGGCCGTTGGGGGCCTGACCGGCGGTCTGATCGGCCGTCAGCGTCGTATCGGAACCTTCTGCCATGACGCGAAGCGTAAGCAGACTTCCACCCGGGCGGGCGAGAACCATGAACCTTTTGTGATGCCAATTACCTGGAGGTTTAAGGAAGAGCACAGGCGAACTGCCCGGCTTTATCCGACTTATCAGCGCAAAGTTTCGCCCCGAACCGACCCGTCGCGGGGCAGGGCGAACCGTTCGGGCGGATACCGAAGCTGTCCCCGATGTGACAAGAAACCCGGACAAGGCATACACGATGGTGATTTGCCGGCACGACAACCGGCCGAGACCCGGAGGGCCGCGACCGGCCCGACCCTGACCCGGTCGGTTCCGGACGGGCGCGCCGGACCTCCGGCGGAGGCCGGAGGCGACGCGGCGGGGATCAGATCAGCGCGTCGAGCGCGACGGCGGCGAAGAGGATGGTCAGGTAGGTCGTCGACCAGTGGAACAGCCGCATCGGCTTGACGGCCTGGCCACGCGAGACCCTGCGGGCGAGCTTGTGCGCCTCCACCACGAAGATGGCGCCGACCACCACGGCGGGCACCCCGTAGATCGCGCTCATCCCCAACGGCCACACCGCCAGCGAGGAGGCCACGGTGAGCCAGGCGAAGGCGATGATCTCGGTGTTCACCCGGCGGGCGGAGGCGACCACCGGCAGCATCGGGATGCCGGCGCGGGCGTAGTCGTCCTTGTACTTCATCGCCAGCGGGTAGAAGTGCGGCATCTGCCAGAAGAAGACCACCGCGAAGAGCGCCCACGCGGCCGGCGCCAGCGACCCGGTCACCGCCGCCCAGCCGATCAGCACCGGCGCCGCCCCGCAGGCGCCGCCCCAGAACGTGTTCGCCGTGGTGGTGCGCTTGAGCCAGAGGGTGTAGACCACGTCGTAGTAGACGATCGCGGCCAGCGTCAGCCCGGCGGCCAGCAGGTTGGTGAACGCCACCATCAGCGCGACCGACACCGTCGCCAGCACCAGCCCGAAGATCAGCGCGCTGCGCGGCGACACGGTGTGCGCCGGCAGCGGGCGGCGCTTGGTGCGCCGCATCAGCTGGTCGATGTCCCGGTCGATGTAGCAGTTGATGACGCTGGCCGCGCCGGCGGCGAGCGAGCCGCCGACCAGCACCACGGCCATCAGCCACAGCGACGGCAGGCCGCCGTCCGCGAGCATCATCGCCGGCACGGTGGTGACGAGGAGCAGCTCCACGATCCGCGGCTTGGTCAGCGTCACGTACGCCGAGACCACCGCGCGGACGTCCCGGCGGCCGACCGCCGGCGCCTCCGCCGCCTTGCGCACCGGCGGCTTCCCGGCAGAGTTGCTGACGGGGCGCTCGGTGATCATGCTCACGGATTGCCACCTTCCGGCGTCGGCAGGGGAGGTCGGGTCGGTCGGACCCGACTCGGGCCACACACCGCACCACAGACTACGCGCTGTCGTTTTGGCTGCCCGGGCGACCCGACAACGGTGCGGGCCGTCACACCGCCGGTGGAACCGCCGATCCTCCCGGACCCGCACAGACCAGCATGCGGAGATCCCCGGGCGGACGTTTAGGACCGCTCGATAGGGTCATCAGTGAGGGTTCCGCCCATCTGCCGAGGAGCACAAACCATCGTGGCTGCCAACCGACCCGAGCACCCCGCACTGAACTGGTCCGACCTCGACCGCCGGGCCGTCGACACCGTCCGCGTGCTGGCCATGGACGCCGTGGAGAAATCCGGCAACGGCCACCCGGGCACCGCGATGAGCCTCGCGCCCGCGGCCTACCTGCTCTTCAACCGGGTCATGCGGCACAACCCGGCCGACCCGAACTGGCCCGGCCGCGACCGGTTCGTGCTCTCGGCGGGCCACTCCAGCCTCACCCTCTACATCCAGCTCTTCCTCTCCGGTTACCCGCTGGCCCTGGAGGACCTGAAGTCGCTGCGGCAGTGGGGCTCGCTCACCCCGGGCCACCCCGAGCACGGGCACACGCCGGGCGTCGAGACCACCACCGGCCCGCTCGGCCAGGGCCTCGGCAACGCGGTCGGCATGGCGATGGCGGCCCGCCGCGAGCGCGGCCTGTTCGACCCGGAGGCCGAGTCCGGCGCGTCGGTCTTCGACCACGACATCTGGTGCATCGCCTCCGACGGCGACATCGAGGAGGGCATCAGCCACGAGGCCAGCGCCCTCGCCGGCCACCAGCAGCTCGGCAACCTCTGCGTGATCTACGACGACAACGAGATCTCCATCGAGGACGACACCCGGATCGCCAAGAGCGAGGACGTCGCGGCCCGCTACGAGGCGTACGGCTGGCACGTGCAGACCGTCGACTGGCGCACCGGCGACGCCGACCAGGGCGACTACCACGAGGACGTCGAGGCCCTCCACCGGGCGCTGCTGGCGGCGAAGGCCGAGACCGGCCGTCCCTCCTTCATCGCCCTGCGCACCATCATCGGCTGGCCCGCGCCCAACAAGAAGAACACCGGCAAGATCCACGGTTCCGCGCTCGGCGCCGACGAGGTGGCCGCCACGAAGCAGATCCTGGGCTTCGACCCGGCGCAGTCCTTCGAGGTCGACGAGGAGGTGCTCGGGCACGCCCGCCTGGTGCTGGAGCGCGGCGCCCGCGCCCAGCAGGAGTGGACCACCGCGTTCGACGCCTGGTCGAAGGCGAACCCGGAGCGCAGGGCACTCTACGACCGGATGGCCGGCCGGGTGCTCCCCGAGGGCTGGACCGAGGCGCTGCCGGAGTTCCCGGCCGACGCCAAGGGCATCGCCACCCGCGCCGCCTCCGGCAAGGTCCTGGAGGCGCTCGCGCCGGTCCTGCCGGAGCTGTGGGGCGGCTCGGCCGACCTGGCCGAGAGCAACAACACCACGATGAAGGGCGAGCCCTCCTTCATCCCGGCCACCCACGCCACCAAGGACTTCCCCGGCCACGAGTACGGCCGCACGCTGCACTTCGGCATCCGCGAGCACGCCATGGGCGCGATCCTCAACGGCATCGCGCTGCACGGCGGCACCCGCCCCTACGGCGGCACGTTCCTGGTGTTCAGCGACTACATGCGCCCGTCCGTCCGGCTCGCCGCGCTGATGAAGCTGCCGGTGATCTACGTCTGGACGCACGACTCGATCGGCCTGGGCGAGGACGGCCCGACCCACCAGCCGGTGGAGCACCTGACCGCGCTGCGGGCCATCCCGGGCCTGGACGTGGTCCGCCCGGCCGACGCCAACGAGACCGCCTGGGCCTGGCGGCAGGCGCTGGAGCACACCGACCGGCCCACCGCGCTGGCGCTGAGCCGGCAGGCGCTGCCGACGCTGGACCGGTCGAACCTGGCCGGCGCCGAGGGCGTGACCAAGGGCGGCTACGTGCTCGCCGAGGCGTCCACCGGCAAGCCCCAGGTGATCATCATCGGCACCGGCTCCGAGGTGCAGCTCTGCCTCACCGCCCGGGAGCGCCTGGAGGCGGACGGCACCCCGACGCGGGTGGTCTCGATGCCCTGCCAGGAGTGGTTCTACGAGCAGGACGAGGCGTACCGGGAGTCGGTGCTGCCGCGTGGGGTAAAGGCACGGGTGAGCGTGGAGGCGGGCATCGCGATGTCCTGGCGCGGCGTCGTCGGCGACCTCGGCGAGAGCGTCAGCCTGGAGCACTACGGCGCCAGCGCCCCGCACACCGTGCTCTTCGAACAGTTCGGGTTCACCCCCGACCGGATCGTGGCCGCCGCGCACGCGGCGATGACCCGGGTGGGCGACATCACCGGTTTCACGACCGGCAACTGAGGGAGCGTGGACGGCATGACGGACAGGCTGAGCGAACTCACCGCCGCGGGCGTGGCGGTCTGGCTCGACGATCTTTCCCGGGTACGGCTGAGCTCCGGCGGGCTGGACCAGCTCCGCCGGGAGAAGCACGTGGCCGGGGTGACCACCAACCCGACGATCTTCGCCAAGGCGCTGAGCGACGCCGACGAATACGACTGGCAGCTGCGCGACCTCGCCACCCGTGGGGTGGAGGTCGAGGAGGCCGTGCGGATGCTCACCACCTACGACGTGCGCTGGGCGTGCGACGTGATGCACCCGTCGTACGAGCGCAGCGCGGGTGTCGACGGCCGGGTCTCCATCGAGGTGGACCCGCGGCTGGCCCACGAGACCGACAAGACGGTCGCCGAGGCCAAGGCGCTGTGGTGGCTGGTCGACCGGCCGAACCTCTTCATCAAGATCCCGGCCACCGAGGCGGGCCTGCCGGCCATCACCGCCACCCTGGCGGAGGGGATCAGCGTCAACGTCACGCTGATCTTCGGGCTGGACCGCTACTCGCAGGTGATGGAGGCGTTCCTGGCCGGCCTGGAGCAGGCGAAGGCGAACGGGCACGACCTGAGCAAGATCGGTTCCGTGGCGTCGTTCTTCGTCTCCCGCGTCGACAGCGAGGTCGACAAGCGGCTGGAGAAGATCGGCTCCGACGAGGCCAAGGCGCTGCGCGGCAAGGCCGCCGTCGCCAACGCCAAGCTGGCGTACGAGCGCTACGGCGAGGTCTTCTCCTCGGACCGCTGGCAGGCGCTCGCCGACGCCGGCGCGCACCCGCAGCGGCCGCTGTGGGCGTCCACCTCCACCAAGAACCCGGACTACCGCGACGTCATCTACGTCGAGGAGCTGATCGCGCCGGGCACCGTCAACACCATGCCGGAGCCGGTCATCCACGCGTACGCCGACCACGGCGAGACCCGCGGCGACACCATCACCGGCTCGTACGACGAGGCCCGCAAGGTCTTCACGGACCTGGAGTCGGTCGGCGTCGACATGGCCGACGTGATCGCCACCCTGGAGCGCGAGGGCGTGGAGAAGTTCGAGGCGAGCTGGCTGGAGCTGCTCGACGGCGTCCGCAAGTCGCTGGCCGCCGCGGGCAAGGGCACCGGCCACCCGGGCAACGCCGCGAAGGGCAACGCGCAGGCCGCGCAGCAGGCGGGAGGCAACGCGTGAGTGATCTGCTCAACGGGCCGGTCGAGGCGGCCGCCGGGCTCGCCGTGCACGGCGCCGACACGGTCGACAGGTCGGCCCCCGCCTCCACCCGGGACGCGCTGGTCAAGGCCGGCGTGCCGGGGCGGCTGGCCGAGAAGGACCCGACCCTGTGGGGCCCGGACGCCGAGGCCGAGGCGAAGATCCGCCTCGGCTGGGTGGACACCCACCGGCGCAGCCGGGAGCTGCTCCCCCAGCTCGCCGAGCTGAAGGCGGAGCTGGGCGACCTGGACCACGTCGTGCTCGCCGGCATGGGCGGCTCGTCGCTGGCCCCCGAGGTCATCGCGCGCACCCTCGGCAAGCAGCTCACCGTGCTCGACACCACCGACCCGGGGCAGGTCCGGGCGGCGCTGGCCGACCGGCTGGAGCGCACCGTGGTCGTGGTGGCCAGCAAGTCCGGCTCGACGGTGGAGACCGACAGCCACCGCCGGGCCTACTGGCAGGCGTTCCTGGACGCCGGGATGACCGAGGCGGAGGCCGGCCGGCACTTCGTCGTCGTCACCGACCCGGGCTCGCCCCTGGAGCGGACCGCCGCCGAGATGGGCGCCTTCACCGTGCTGGCCGACCCGAACGTGGGCGGCCGCTACTCCGCGCTGACCGCGTTCGGGCTGGTCCCGTCGGCGCTGGCCGGCGTGGAGGTGGCCGAGCTGCTCGACGAGGCGGACGCCCTGGCCCGGTCGCTGGGCGGCGACCGGGACAACCCCGGCCTGGCCCTGGGCGCCGCGCTCGGCGCGGCGGCCACCATGGGCCGCGACAAGGTCGCCCTCGTCTCCGACGGCACCGGCATCGACGGCCTCGGCGACTGGGCCGAGCAGCTCATCGCCGAGTCCACCGGCAAGGCGGGGGTCGGCATCCTCCCGGTCGTCGTGGAGTCGCCGCAGAGCCCCGGCGCCACCGGCGACGACGTGCTCACCGTGACCTACGGCGGCGCGCTGGCCACCGGTGCGGTCCCGGGCGGCGGCGCCGGCGCCGACGTGGCGGTCAACGGCCCGCTCGGCGCGCAGTTCCTGGCCTGGGAGTACGCCACGGCGATCGCCGGCGTGGTGCTCGGCATCGCCCCGTTCAACCAGCCCAACGTCACCGAGTCCAAGGAGAACACCAACAAGATCCTCGCCTCCGGCCCGCCGGCGGAGACGCCGTCGTTCACCGAGGGCGCGATCGAGGTGTACGCGCCGCAGGGCGCCCCGGGCGACCTGGCCGGCGTGCTGCGCTGGCTGGTCGACGGGCTGGGCGACGACGGCTACCTCGCGGTGATGGCGTACCTCGACCGGTTCGCCGACGCCGACGCGGCCCGGCTGCGGCCGCTGCTGGCCGGGGCCGCCGGGCGGCCGGTCACCTTCGGCTGGGGGCCGCGGTTCCTGCACTCCACCGGCCAGTACCACAAGGGCGGCCCGCAGGTCGGCAGCTACCTCCAGCTCACCGGCGCGGTCACCGACGACCTGCCGGTGCCGGGCAAGCCGTACACCTTCGGGGAGCTGCAGGCGGCGCAGGCCGCCGGCGACCGGCAGGCCCTGGCCGAGCGGCAGCGCCCGGTGGTGCGGCTGCACCTGACCGACCGGTCCGCGGGCGTGGCCCAGCTGCTCGATGCGGTCGGGGCGCTGCGGGCGTGACGATGAGGACCGTGGACGATGCGGAGCGAGGAGGCGGCATGAACCCGCTGCGCGACCCGCAGGACCGCCGGCTGCCGAGGATCCCGGAGCCGTGCGCCCTGGTGATCTTCGGCGTCACCGGCGACCTGGCCCGCAAGAAACTCCTGCCGGCCGTGTACGACCTGGCGAACCGGGGGCTGCTGCCCCCGGGCTTCGTCGTGCTGGGCTTCGCCCGCCGGGACTGGGGCGACGGCGACTTCGAGTCGCTGGCCCACGAGGCCGCCAAGAAGCACGCCCGCACCCCCTGGCGGGAGGAGGTGTGGTCGCGGCTCGCCGGCAACATCAAGTTCGTCGGCGGCTCGTTCGACGACGACGCCGCGTTCGACCAGCTCGCCGCCACCCTCGACGAGCTGCGCCAGACCCACGGCATCCCGGGCAACGCCGCCTTCTACTTCTCCATCCCCCCGGCGGCGTTCCCCGTGGTGCTCAAGCAGCTCGCGCGCACCGGCATGGCCGACAACGCCAAGTCCGGCGGGTGGCGCCGGGTGGTGGTCGAGAAGCCGTTCGGGCACGACCTGCCCTCGGCGAAGGCGCTCAACGACCTGGTCGACGACGTCTTCACCCGCAAGGACGTCTTCCGCATCGACCACTACCTGGGCAAGGAGACGGTCCAGAACATCCTCGCCCTGCGGTTCGCCAACAACCTGTTCGAGCCGCTGTGGAACTCCAAGTACGTCGACTCGGTGCAGATCACCATGGCCGAGGACGTCGGCATCGGCACCCGGGCGGGGTTCTACGACTCGGCCGGCGCCGCCCGGGACGTGCTCCAGAACCACCTCCTCCAGCTGCTGGCGCTGGTGGCGATGGAGGAGCCGACGAGCTTCGACGCGGACGAGATCCGCACCGAGAAGCTCAAGGTGCTCCGGGCCATCACCCTGCCGAAGGACGTGACCGAGGGCACCGTGCGCGGCCAGTACCTGCCCGGCTGGGTGGGCGGTCAGCGCGCGGTCGGCTACCTGGAGGAGGAGGGCGTGCCGGCGGACTCGACCACCGAGACGTACGTGGCGGTCCGGCTCGGCATCCAGAACCGCCGCTGGGCGGAGGTGCCGTTCTACATCCGGGCCGGCAAGCGGCTGCCGCGCCGCGTCACCGAGGTCGCCATCATGTTCAAGAAGGCGCCGCACCTGCCGTTCAACGCCGCCGACATGGAGTCGCTGGGGAACAACCAGCTCGTCATCCGGGTGCAGCCCGACGAGGGCGTGGTGCTGAAGTTCGGCTCCAAGGTGCCCGGCACCACGATGGAGGTCCGCGACATCGCGATGGACTTCCAGTACGGCGAGGCGTTCACCGAGTCCAGCCCCGAGGCGTACGAGCGGCTGGTGCTGGACGTGCTCATCGGTGACCGCACCCTCTTCCCGGACGCCGCCGAGGTCGAGCAGAGCTGGCAGGTGGTGGACCCGCTGGAACACGCGTGGGCGGGCACGAAGCCGGAGCCGTACCGGGCCGGCGAGTGGGGCCCCCGGGCCGCCGACGAGATGCTGGCCCGCGAGGGCCGGGCGTGGCGCAGAGCGTGAGCAAGCCCAGCGAGTCAACCAGGAGGCTCCAGTGATCGGCCTGTGGGACACCACCGGCAACGAGGTGGTCAAGGCGCTGGCCGCCGAGCGGCGCAGCGCCGGCGGGGTGGCCAGCGGCATGGCGCTCACCCTGATCGTGGTGGTGGACGAGAAGCGGGTCCGCGAGGCGGAGGCGGCGGCGACGATAGCGGCCGCCGCCCACCCCTGCCGGCTGGTGGTGGTGGTCCGCTCCGACGTCGAGCGGGAGCGCAACCGCCTCGACGCGGAGATCGTCGTCGGCGGCCGGCTCGGCCCGTGCGAGGCGGTGGTCACCCGGATGTACGGGCGGCTCGCCCTGCACGCCGAGTCGGTGGTGATGCCGCTGCTGGTGCCGGACGTGCCGGTGGTGACGTGGTGGCACGGCGAGCCACCGGCCGAGATCGCCACCGACTTCCTCGGCGTGGTGGCCGACCGGCGGATCACCGACGCCGCGCAGGCCGCCGACCCGATCGAGGCGCTGCGCCAGCGGGCCCGGGACTACGCGCCGGGCGACACCGACCTGGCGTGGACCCGGATCACCCCGTGGCGCACCCTGGTGGCCGGGGCGTTCGACACCACCCAGGCGCGGGTGACCGAGGCGACCGTGGTCGCCCCGGCGACCGATCCCACCGCGGCGCTGATGCGGGGCTGGCTGGCCGCCCGGCTCGGCATCGAGCCGGTGTGGCAGCGCACCGACGAGTTCCCCCGGATGCGGGAGGTGCAGCTGCGCTGCGCCAACGGCGACGAGCTGACGCTGACCCGCGAGGACAGCGTGGCGACGTTCCGGCGTACCGGCCAGGACGAGCGGCAGCTGCCGCTCGTCCGCCGGCCGCTCGGCGACGAGTTGGCCGAGGAGCTGCGCCGGCTCGACGCCGACCAGGTGTACGCGGAGGCGCTCGGCGCGGCGGCGGGCCTGACCGGCCTGGACCAGCACCCGGCGCAGCGGGTGCACGTCTGGAAGGATCCGGCCACCGCCCAGCGGGCCGAGGCGGGGGTGACCGCGCACGCGGGAACGAGCGCCGAGCACTGAGCGCCCGACTGCCGGGCGTACGAGCGAAACACCGGCCGCGCGGGCGGCCGGAGAAACGAAGGCACAGGGATGAGTGAGGCGAGTGTCGCCGTCCATGCCGACGCCGACCTGCTGGCGCAGGCGGTGGCGGCCCGGCTGGTGGTGAAGCTGCTCGACGCGCAGGCCGAGCGCGGTCAGGCGTCGATGGTGCTGACCGGCGGCCGGATCGCGGCGGCGGTCCACCGGGCCGTGGCGGCGCTGCCGGCCCGCGACGCGGTGGACTGGTCCCGGGTGGACGTCTGGTGGGGCGACGAGCGGTTCCTGCCGGCCGGCGACCCGGAGCGCAACGAGACCCAGGCCCGTGCCGCCCTGCTGGACGCGGTGCCGCTGGACCCGGCCCGGGTCCACCCGATGCCCGCCTCCGACGGCCCGACCGGCCCGGACCCGGAGGAGGCCGCCGCCCGGTACGCCGAGGAACTGGCCCGGGCGGCGCGCCCCGGCCACGCCGCGCTGCCCCACTTCGACGTGCTGATGCTGGGCGTCGGCGAGGACGGGCACGTGGCCTCGGTGTTCCCGGAGCACCCGGTGCACCACGACAGCCGGCCGGTCAGCGCCGTGCGGGGCAGCCCGAAGCCCCCGCCGGTGCGGACCACGCTGACCCTGCCGGCGATCAACACCGCCGAGGAGGTCTGGTTGGTCGCCAGCGGCGCCGACAAGGCCCGTGCGGTCGGCATGGCGCTGGCCGGGGCGGGGCCGGTGCAACTGCCGGCGGCCGGCGTGCAGGGCACGGGCCGCACCCTCTGGCTGCTGGACCGGGCCGCGGCGGCCGACGTGCCGGCCCGCCTGCGCAGCCTGCGCTGACGCCGACGAGGTGAGGGCCCCCCGTCGGCGCCGGGCGTCGACGGGGGGCCCTTCTCACTACGGGGCGGTGCGGCCGCGGCGGCGGCGCAGGTCGGCGAGGGCCTCGGCGAGGATGGCCTCCCCCTCCTCGGCGGTGCGCCGCTCCTTCACGTACGCCAGGTGGGTCTTGTAGGGCTCCAGCCGGGCCCGCCCCGGCGGGTTCCCCGCGTCCTGGCCGGCGGGCAGGCCGCACCGCGGGCAGTCCCACACCTCGGGGGCCTCGGCCTCGGCGGCGATCCGGATCTCGGTGCGGTGCTCGTTGCGGCACCAGTAGGTGACCGCCCGGCACGGGGCCGGCTGGTAGCGCTCGGCGCTGCGCTCGGGGGCGGACCCGATGCGGGCGCCCCGGATGACGTTGCCACTCGGCACGGCTGCTCGCTCCTGTCGTCGGGAGGGGTACCGCCGCGGAGGGGGGCGGCGGGCGACGCGGTGCAGCGGGTGAAACGAACTGCGCGCGGCCCGTCGGTGACGGACCGCGCGCAGATTGTACGACTTGACGGCGCTCAGACGGTGCCGCTGGCCGTCTGCAGGCGGAGCCAGAGCCCGAGCCCGACGATGCAGGCGAACCAGACGATGCCCACCAGGACGGTGTAGCGGTCGAGGTTCTTCTCCGCCACCGACGACCCGGCGAGGCTGGAGCTGACGCCGCCACCGAACATGCTCGACAACCCGCCGCCCTTACCGCGGTGCAGCAGGATCAGCATGGTCAGCAGGATGCTCGTGATGACCAGCAACACGATCAACGTGTATGCGAACCAGATCGGCATGGCTGGGGTCAGTCCTCTCGTTACGATCCTCGCCCGGGCAGATCGGGCACGGTGGCACCGACCGACGGACGGGCGGAGTCAAGGATAGCGAGCGATCAGCGGGTGATGTGCTCCGGGAACCGGCAGATCTTCGCGAACTCCTCGGCGTCCAGGCTCGCGCCGCCCACCAGCGCCCCGTCGACGTCCGGCTTGGCCATGATCGCCGCGACGTTGGAGGACTTGACCGAGCCGCCGTAGAGGACCCGGACCTGGTCGGCGGTGCCCTGGCCGAACGACTCGGCGAGCCGCTGACGGACCGCCTCGCAGACCTCCTGCGCGTCCTCCGGGGTGGCCGTCTTGCCCGTGCCGATCGCCCAGACCGGCTCGTACGCCACCACGACCTTCGCCACCTGCTCGGCGGTCAGCCCCTTCAGGGCGCCGTCGAGCTGGTCGCTGCAGTGCGCCACGTGGGTGCCCTGGTCCCGGACGTCGAGCCCCTCCCCCACGCAGAGGATCGGGGTGAGCCCGTGGGTCAGCGCCGCCTGCACCTTGGCGTTGACGACCGAGTCGTCCTCGTGGTGGTAGGCGCGCCGCTCCGAGTGCCCGACCACGACGTACGTGCAGCCCAGCTTGGCCAGCATCGGGCCGGAGATGTCCCCGGTGTAGGCGCCCGACGCGTGCGGCGACAGGTCCTGCGCGCCGTAGCCGATCAGCAGCTTGTCGCCGTCGACGGCCGTCTGCACCGTACGCAGGTCGGTGAACGGCGGCAGGACCACCGTCTCGACCTCGGTGAGCTGCTTCTCGGTGAGGCTCGCCGCCAACTTCTGCACCAGCAGGTTGGCCTCGAGGTGGTTGAGGTTCATCTTCCAGTTGCCGGCCATCAGCGGCCGGCGGGTGGCGCTCGCCATCAGTTCTCCAGAGCCGCGATGCCGGGGAGGGTCTTGCCCTCCAGGTATTCCAGGGAGGCGCCACCGCCGGTGGAGATGTGCCCGAAGGACGACTCGTCCAGCCCGAGCGCCCGCACCGCGGCGGCGGAGTCACCGCCGCCGACCACGGTGAACGCGTCGGCCTTGGCGATCGCCTCGGCCACCCCGCGGGTGCCGTGGGCGAACGCCGGCATCTCGAACACGCCCATCGGGCCGTTCCAGAAGATCGTCCGCGCGCCCTTGAGGGCGGCGGCGAACCCGGCGACGGTCTCCGGACCGATGTCGAGACCCACCCGCTTGCTGGGGATGCCGTCGGCCGGCACGGTGTCGTGCGCGGCGTCCGGGGCGAACGCGTCGGCGGCCACCACGTCGACCGGGAGCAGGATCTTGTTCCCGGAGCGCTCCAGCAGGTTGCGGCAGGTCTCGACCATCTCCTCCTCCAGCAGCGAGGAGCCCACCTCGTGGCCCTGGGCCTTGAGGAAGGTGAAGCACATCCCGCCGCCGATGAGCAGCCGGTCGACCGTCGGCAGCAGCGCCTCGATCACCGCGAGCTTGTCGGAGACCTTCGAGCCGCCGAGCACCACCACGTAGGGGCGCTCCGGCTCGCCGGTGAGCTTCGAGAGGACCTCCACCTCGCGCAGCACCAGCCGGCCGGCGACGTGCGGCAGCCGCGCCGGCACGTCGTGGACGCTGGCGTGCCTGCGGTGCACCGCGCCGAACGCGTCGTCGACGTACGCGTCGGCGAACGCGGCGAGCTGGTCGGCGAACGCGCCCCGCTCGGCATCGTCCTTGCTGGTCTCGCCCTTGTTGAAGCGCAGGTTCTCCAGCAGCGCGACCTCGCCGTCGGCGAGGGCGTCCACCGTGGAGCGGGCGGACTCGCCGACCGTGTCGGAGGCGAAGTGCACCCGCGCGCCGAGCAGCTCGCCGAGCCGCCCGGCGACCGGGCGGAGGCTGAACTGCGGGTCCGGGGCGCCCTTGGGACGGCCCAGGTGCGAGCAGACGACCACCTTCGCACCGGCCTCCACCAGCGCGCCGAGCGTCGGCAGCACCGCGCGGATCCGGCCGTCGTCCGTGATGTCGCCGGTCTGCTTGTCGAGCGGGACGTTCAGGTCGGCGCGCACCAGCACGCGCCGACCCGACACCCCCTCGGCGAGCAGGTCGTCGAGGGTACGGATGCTCACAGCGACTGACCCACCAGCTTGACCAGGTCGACCAGGCGGTTCGAGTAGCCCCACTCGTTGTCGTACCAGCCGACGACCTTGACCTGGTTGCCGACGACCTTGGTCAGCGGCGCGTCGAAGATGCACGACGCCGGGTCGGTGACGATGTCCGAGGAGACGATCGGGTCGTCGTTGTAGACCAGGATGCCCTTGAGCGGGCCCTCGGCGGCGGCCTTCAGCGCGGCGTTGACCTCGTCGACCGTGGTCTCCCGGTTGACGTTGACGGTCAGGTCGGTGGTCGAGCCGGTCGGGATCGGCACCCGCAGCGCGTAGCCGTCCAGCTTGCCCTTCAGCTCCGGCAGCACCAGGCCGATCGCCTTCGCCGCGCCGGTCGAGGTCGGCACGATGTTCAGCGCGGCGGCGCGGGCCCGACGCAGGTCCTTGTGCGGCGCGTCCTGGAGGTTCTGGTCCTGGGTGTACGCGTGGATCGTCGTCATCAGACCGTGCTGGATGCCGAACGTGTCGTGCAGGACCTTCGCCATCGGGGCGAGGCAGTTGGTGGTGCAGGACGCGTTGGAGATGATGGTGTGCTTGGCCGGGTCGTACTGGTCGTGGTTGACGCCCATGACGACCGTGACGTCCTCGTTCTTCGCCGGGGCGGAGATGATGACCTTCTTGGCGCCGCCGTCGACGTGCGCCTTCGCCTTCGTGGCGTCGGTGAAGAAGCCGGTGGACTCGATGACCACCTCCGCGCCGACCTCGCCCCACGGCAGCTTCGCCGGGTCCTTCTCGGCGTACGCCTTGATGGTCTTGCCGCCCACGGTGATCTCGTCGGCCGTGGCCTTCACCTCGTGCGGGAGGCGACCCAGGATGCTGTCGTACTTGAGCAGGTGGGCGAGCGTCGCGTTGTCGGTCAGGTCGTTGACCGCCACGACCTCGATGTCAGCGCCGGAAGCCAGCACTGCCCGGAAGAAGTTGCGGCCGATCCGGCCGAAGCCGTTGATGCCAACCCGGATGGTCACAGGTCCCATCTCCTCGCGTTCTGGTCCGCCGGCGTAAGACCCGGGCCGGCGGAGGTGTGTGCGCCGACCGTTGGAGCCGGCCGTTGACGGTTCATCTCGGCCACCCCGCCGCGGTCCCAAGGACCTGACCGCCCGAGGCGGTGAGCACGGCGAGGAGTGCCTGTGCCGGCCCCCTTGCCGTACGCAGCGACCCTATCCGAGCGTGCGACACCGCGCAGCGCCGGGTGGTGGCCCACTGGCACCGCCGAGCCTCACCGTCCTATCAGACCACGAGCATGTCGGGCGTGACGGCCGCTTCCGTATCCGGGATGCCCAGGTCGCGGGCCCGCTTGTCGGCCAGCGCCAGCAGCCGGCGGATCCGGCCGGCGATCGCGTCCTTGGTCAGCGGGGGGTCGGCCAGCGCGCCCAGCTCCTCCAGCGAGGCCTGCCGGTGCTCCAGTCGCAGCCGCCCGGCCGAGGTGAGGTGGTTGGGCGCGTCGTCGGCGAGGATCTCCAGCGCCCGGGTGACCCGGGCGGCGGCGGCCACCGCGGCGCGCGCCGAGCGGCGCAGGTTCGCGTCGTCGAAGTTGGCCAGCCGGTTCGCCGTGGCCCGGACCTCGCGGCGCACCCGGCGCTCCTCCCAGGCCAGCACGCTGGAGTGGGCGCCGACGCGGGTGAGCAGCGCGGCGATCGCGTCGCCGTCCTTGACCACCACCCGGTCCACCCCGCGCACCTCGCGGTTCTTGGCGGTGATGCCGATCCGGCGGGCGGCGCCGACCAGGGCCAGCGCCGACTCCGGGCCGGGGCAGGTGATCTCCAGCGCGCTGGAGCGGCCGGGCTCGGTCAGCGAGCCGTGCGCCATGAACGCGCCCCGCCAGGCCGACACCGCGCAGCACACGTTCGCGGCGACGACGTGCGGCGGCAGCCCCCGCACCGGGCGTCCCCGGACGTCGAGCAGGCCGGTCTGCCGCGCGAGGGCCTCGCCGTCCTTGACCACCCGGACGATGAAGTGGCTGCCCTTGCGCAGGCCGCCGGAGGCCAGCACGTGGATCTCGCTGGGATAGCCGTAGACCTCCGCGATCTCCCGTCGCAGCCGTCGGGCCACCGCCCCGGTGTCGAGTTCGGCCTCCACCACGACCCGACCGGAGACGATGTGCAGCCCGCCGGCGAAGCGCAGCAGCGCCGCCATCTCCGCCCGCCGGCAGCAGGGCTTGGGCACGTCGACCCGACTCAGCTCGTCCTTGACCGCAGCCGTCATCGCCATTGTGCGTCCCCTCACGGACCTGTTCCGGCGTGTCGCCGGAGATTACGTACGTGTCTAACGATCGGCGCCCAGGACAGGCACCAGTGCGGCGCCCAGGGCGGCCGGATCATGACGGGGAGTGCCGTCGGTGACCGCGACGGGGGCGAGGACCAGGCGAGCACCCAGCGATTCTGCCGCACGTTCGACCGGTTCGGGGTCACCCACCGCCTTGGAATCGGCGACCACATGGTCGACCTTCAGCTCCGGCAGGTACCAGCGCAGCGCGGCCAGATGGTCGGCCAGGGAGAGCCCGAGCGTCTCCTTCTCCGACGCGAGGTTCAGCGTGACGAGCCGCCGCGCCGGGCTGGCGACGACGGCGGCGGCCAGCTCCGGCACCAGCAGGTGTGGCAGCACGCTGGTGTACCAGCTGCCCGGCCCGAAGATCAGCCAGTCCGCCGCGCCGATCGCCGCGACCGCCTGGGGGCAGGCCCGCGGGGCGGCCGGGGTCAGCCGCAGCGACTCCACCCGGCCGGTGGTCACCGCCACCTGGTGCTGGCCGGTGACCGTCCGCACCTCGTCCGGGCGGCGCGGGTCGACGCCGCGCACCCGGGCCTCGATGCCCACCGGCTCGCAGGACATCGGCAGCACCCGGCCCACCGCGCCGAGCATCGCGCCGGCGTGCTCCAGGGCGGCCACCGGGTCGCCGAGCAGCTCCATCAGCCCGCAGAGCACGAGGTTGCCCACCGCGTGCCCGGCCAGCCCGTCGCCCCGGTCGGCAGCACCGGCGCCGGCCAGCCCGTCGCCCCTCCCGGTGCGAGCCGGGTCCCCGGCGCCGGGCAGTCCCCCGGCGGGCGGCGGCACCTCGGCGAAGCGGTGCTGGAACAGCCCGGCGCTGCGCCGGGTGGCGGGGTGGTCCCCCGCGAGCGCGACCAGCGCCTGCCGCAGGTCGCCCGGGGGCAGGCCGCCCCGCTCGGCCCGCAGCCGGCCGCTGGAGCCGCCGTCGTCGCCGACGGTCACCACGGCCGTGATGTCCAGGTCCAGCTCGGGGGCGCAGCGGCGCAGGGCGCGCAGCGAGGCGGACAGGCCGTGCCCGCCGCCGAAGGCGACCACCCGCGTCGCCGTCATTCGCGCCCCAGGTCGCGGTGCTGGGCGTTGGCGGCCAGGCCGGACTGGCGCAGCCGGGCCGCCAGCTCCTCGGCGATGGCCACGCTGCGGTGCTTGCCGCCGGTGCAGCCGACCGCGACGGTCAGGTAGCGCTTGCCCTCCCGCTCGAAGCCGGCGGTAGTGGCGTTGACCAGGTCGGCGTACGAGCCGACGAAGGCGTCCGCGCCCTCCTGACCCAGCACGTACGAGCTGACCGCCTCCTCCCGGCCCGTGTGCTCGCGCAGCTCGGGCACCCAGTACGGGTTGGGCAGGAAACGGGCGTCGAGCACGAAGTCGGCGTCGGGCGGCAGGCCGTACTTGAAGCCGAACGAGAGCACGGTGAGCCGCAGCCGGCGGGCGTCCTCGCCGCCGAACAGCTCCTCGATGCGGCGGCGCAGCTGGTTCACGTTGAGGTGGCTGGTGTCGATGATCACGTCGGCCTGGTCGCGGGCCTCCTCCAGCAGGCCGCGCTCCACGGCGATGCCGTCGGCGAGCCGCCCGTCGCCCTGCAACGGGTGCGAACGCCGGACGCTCTCGAACCGCCGGATCAGCACCTCGTCGTCGGCGTCGACGAAGACCACCCGGGGCGAGAAGCCGCGCTCCTTCAGCTCCCGGATCGCCCCGGCCAGGTCGGTGGAGAAGGCGCGCGAGCGCACGTCCAGCACCATCGCCGTGCGCCGGGCCGCCCCGCCGGCCTTGAACGCCAGCTCCGCCATGTCGAGCATGAGCGCCTGGGGCAGGTTGTCCACCACGTAGTAGCCGACGTTCTCCAGCGCCCGGGCCACCGTGCTGCGGCCGCCGCCGGAGAGGCCGGTGACCACCACCAGGGTGGTGTCCGATTCCGCCGGAGCCGGCTGCCCGGTCACCGTCGCGCCCCGATCCTCGGCCGTACGCGCCTCGCTCACCCACTACCCCCCAGCCGCGGCGCACGCGGTCGGCGCCCCGGCCGCGTGTGGTCAATCAGCGACTCTATCCCGCCGCTCCCGGCCGACCGTCGTACGCCCGCGGGCGGCGCGGCCCGGCGGGCTGCCGGGACACCGCGGCGGCCGGGTCCGTGCCGCCGTCGCCGACCGGCCCGTCGCCGGCAAGGCCGACGACGCGCGGCGGTTCGGAACCGGCCGGCGCGTCCCGGCGGCGTGGGCCGACCGGGTGTCGGGGGAGGTTCGTAGAATCCCCGGATGGCTTCCCCCACCGACCTGCGCGCCTCCGACGCCCTGGAGGTGCTGCGCCGGGTGTTCGGCTACGACGCCTTCCGCGGTTTCCAGCAGGAGGTGATCGACCACGTCGTGGCCGGCGGCGACGCGCTGGTCCTGATGCCGACCGGTGGCGGCAAGTCGCTGTGCTACCAGATC
The DNA here is from genome assembly GCF_051386395.1 of Micromonospora sp. URMC 106. Lineage (NCBI taxonomy): Bacteria > Bacillati > Actinomycetota > Actinomycetes > Micromonosporales > Micromonosporaceae > Micromonospora > Micromonospora sp. URMC 106. The sequence goes on along the minus strand of NZ_JBPQTP010000014.1, from coordinate 65,904 downwards.
CCGGCGCTGGTCCGCGACGGCGTGGCGGTGGTGGTCTCGCCGCTGATCGCGCTCATGCAGGACCAGGTCGACGCGCTGACCGCGGTCGGCGTGCGGGCCGGCTTCCTGAACTCGACGCAGGACCTGGACGCCCGCCGCGCGGTGGAGCGGGCGTTCGTCGGCGGCGAACTGGACCTGCTCTACCTCGCCCCGGAGGCGCTGGGCACCCGCGGCGTGCAGCAGTTGCTCGACCGCGGCAGGATCGCCCTGTTCGCCATCGACGAGGCGCACTGCGTGTCGCAGTGGGGGCACGACTTCCGCCCCGACTACCTCGCCCTGTCGATGCTGCACGAACGCTGGCCGGACGTGCCCCGCATCGCGCTCACCGCCACCGCGACCAGCGCCACCCGCGCCGAGATCGCCACCCGGCTCAAGCTCACCGACGCCCGGCACTTCGTGGCCAGCTTCGACCGGCCCAACATCCAGTACCGCATCGTGCCCAAGCGCGAGCCGCGCAAGCAGCTGCTGAGCCTGCTGCGCGACGAGCACCCCGGCGACGCCGGCATCGTCTACTGCCTGTCCCGCGCCTCGGTGGAGAAGACGGCCGAGTTCCTCACCGCCAACGGCATCGCCGCGCTGCCCTACCACGCGGGCCTGGACGCGACGACCCGCGCGCGCAACCAGCAGCGCTTCCTGCGCGAGGAGGGCCTGGTGATGGTGGCGACCATCGCCTTCGGCATGGGCATCGACAAGCCGGACGTCCGCTTCGTCGCCCACCTCGACCTGCCCAAGTCCGTCGAGGGCTACTACCAGGAGACCGGTCGCGCCGGCCGTGACGGGCTGCCGTCGACCGCCTGGCTGGCGTACGGGCTGCAGGACGTGGTGCAGCAGCGCAAGATGATCGAGACCTCGGAGGGCGACCTCGCCCACCGGCGCAACCTCGCCGCCCACCTCGACGCGATGCTGGCGCTCTGCGAGACGGTCCGCTGCCGCCGCACCCAACTGCTCGACTACTTCGGCGAGCAGGCCACGGCCGCCTGCGGCAACTGCGACACCTGCCTGGAGCCGCCGGAGTCGTGGGACGGCACCGTGGCGGCGCAGAAGCTGCTCTCCACGGTCGCCCGGCTCGACCGGGAACGCAACCAGCGCTTCGGCGCGGGGCACTGCATCGACATCCTGCTCGGCCGGGCGACCGACAAGGTCAGCCAGTACGGCCACGACTCGCTGACCGTGTTCGGCATCGGCGGGGAGCTGCGCGAGGCCGAGTGGCGCGGCGTGGTGCGCCAACTGCTGGCCGAGGGGCTGCTGGCGGTCGAGGGCGACTACGGCACGCTGGCCCTCACCGAGGCCAGCGCGGAGGTGCTGCGCCGTCGCCGCACGGTGATGATGCGGCGCGAGCCGGAGAAGGTCGCCTCGTCCCGGGCCGCCAAGCCGCGCGGCGCGGCCACCGTCGTCGCCGAGCTGTCCCCGGCGGCGACCACGGTCTTCGAGCGGCTGCGCGCCTGGCGGGCGGCCACCGCCAAGGAACAGGGCGTCCCGGCGTACGTGATCTTCCACGACGCCACGCTGCGGCAGATCGCCACCGACGCGCCCGCGTCCCTGGCGGAGCTGTCCCGGGTCAGCGGCGTCGGCGAGAACAAGCTCGCCAAGTACGGCGAGCAGATCCTGGCCGTCCTGGCCGACGAGGTCGACCCGGGCTGACCCGCCGGTCGGCCACGCCCGCGCCACCGGGCGGGCCGTCGACCCACGCCCCCGCCGCCGGGCACCGTCGACCCCGGCCCGCGCCACCGGGCCGTGGCGGGACGCCCGGTGGTCCGACGGCGTCAGCGGAACAGGTCGGCGTGCCCGGCCACGAAGTCGGCGAGGGTACGCGGCGGGCGACCGGTCAGGTCGCGGACGGCAGTCGTCGTGCTGGCCCAACGGCCGTCACCGACGAGGCGCATCAGGGTGGCGAGGTCGTCGGCCGCGGCGGCCGGCACCCCGGCCGACCGGAGGCGCCCGGCCATGGCGGGCACCGCCAGGTCGACGTACCGCACCGGCCGGCCCAGGGTCCGGGTCAGCACCTCGGCGATCTCGTCGTGCGTCGGCGCCTCGGACCCGGTCAGCACCAGCGTCTCGTTCCCGCCCACGGGCCGGGTCAACAGGGCGGCGGCCACCGCCGCGACGTCCCTGGCGTCGATGTAGCCCACCCGGCCCGGGCCGTAGGAGCCGTGGAACCGCCCCTCTCCGTCGCCGTCGAACGTGACCTCCGTGAGGAGGTTCTGCATGAAGCCGACCGGCTGGAGGATCGACCAGGCGAGCCCGGAGCTCTTGAGGTGGGTCTCGACCTCGCCGTGCATGCCGAGCCCGAGCAGCCCACCGGGGGTGGCGCCGCGCACCGACACCTTCACGACGTGGGCGACGCCCGCCTCGGCGGCGAAATCGACGAGCCTCCGCTGCTGCGTCACGAATTCCGGCCCGAGGGAGCCGTTCATCAGCAGTCGTGCCCCCGGGACGAGAGCGCGCCTGACCGAGTCGGGATCGTCGAGGTCGCCGACGACGTAGTCGCCGCCCAGTTCCGTGCCGTGCCGGTGCTGCCGCACGAACGCCCGGCGGGGCGCTCCCCACCGATCGAGTTGCTCGACCAACGCCCGGCCGATCTGTCCGGACGCCCCGGTCACCACGATCACGACTCCCCCTAAGCGGAATATCATCCTCCGGTTGCGGGGATTATGCTAACCGGAAGACGGCGTTCCGGATAGGGGGCGGGCATGAAGATCGGCGACGCGGAGAACCCGCCGCTGCGGGCGGACGCCTCACGCAACCTCGGGAAGATCCTCGCCGCCGCCCGCACGGTGGTGGCCGAGCAGGGACTCGCCGCCCCGATGGACCTCATCGCCCGCCGGGCCGGCGTCGGCATCGGCACGCTCTACCGGCGGTTCCCCACCCGGGAGGCGCTCCTGGCCGCCGTCGCCGAGGAGTACGTGACGGACCTCGTGGCCGTCACCCGGCAGCTCGGCGAGAGCGGCCGGGACGCCCGGGCGGCCCTGCGCGGGCTGGTCGACTGGTGCGCCGACCCCGGTCGGGGCGCCCTCGCCGCCGCGTTGGCCGATCTGCCCACGCAGACCCTCCACGCCTCCCCGGCGTTCGCCCGAGCCCGCCACGAGTGGCTCGAACTCCTCGACGACCTCGTCCGCCGCGGGCAGCGGGACGGGACGGTCCGCCCCGACGTCGGCACCGGCGACGTCGTCCTGTTGCTCAACGTCTTCGCCTGCCATCCCGACCGCCTGCCGGTGCACGTCGCCGCGCAGCCCGCGCGGTACCTGCACCTCGTGTTCGACGCGCTCATGACCGGCCCGCCACACCCGGACGCCCTCCCGGGCGCGCCCGTCGACCTCGACGCCGTCCGGTAGGACGGCCGGCCTCGGCGGCGATGGCCGGCCGCAGGTCGGCGCGGACGAGCACAGCACGCGCCGCCGCGCCCTCGGCACACGTCCGCTCGGGGGTGCCCGGGCGGCGAGCGCCGCCGCCGACCCCGGCCCCCGCGTCAGCCGGCGGCGTCCGGCTTCCCCGCCTCGACGCTCCCGCCGGCGCCGCCGCGCTCTCCCGACCCGGCGCCTCCGTCGCGCTCCCCCGACCCGGCGGCACCGTCGGCCAACCGTGCGAGGATCGCCTCGGCGGTGCGCCGGCCCACGCCGGGCACCTCGGTGATCTCCTCAACGGTGGCCGCGGAGAGCCGCTTGAGCGAGCCGAAGTGCCGCAGCAGGGCCTTGCGCCGCACCTCCCCCAAGCCGGGCACCCGGTCCAGCGCCGACTCGGTCATCCGCTTGGAGCGCCGCTGCCGATGGAAGGTGATGGCGAAGCGGTGCGCCTCGTCGCGCACCCGTTGCAGCAGGTAGAGCCCTTCCGAGGTGCGGGGCAGGATGACCGGGAACTCGTCGTCGGGCAGCCAGACCTCCTCCAGCCGCTTCGCCAGGCCGCACAACGCCACGTCGTCGATGCCCAGCTCCGCGAGGGCCTGGGCCGCCGCGGCGACCTGCGGCGCGCCGCCGTCGACCACCACCAGTTGCGGCGGGTACGCGAACCTGCGCGGCCGGCCGGTGGTCGGGTCGATCAGGGCGCCCACCCGGGGCTCGTCGGGCCCCGCCTGGCCGGCCGGGGCGTCGGGGTCGTCGGCCGGCTCGACGCCCGCCTCCCCGGTCTCGGCGCGGGCGTCGAGGTAGCGGGCGAAGCGACGGCGCAGCACCTCGGACATGGCCGAGAGGTCGTCGGTGGCGCCGCGGATGATGAAGCGCCGGTATTCGCTCTTGCGGGGCAGCCCGTCCTCGAAGACGACCATGCTGGCCACCACGTCGGTGCCCTGCATCTGCGAGATGTCGAAGCACTCGATGCGCAGCGGCGACGTGCGCATGTCGAGGGCCTCGCTGATCTCGTCGAGGGCCTTGCCGCGGGTGGTCAGGTCGCCGGCGCGGCGCAGCTTGTGCCGGGCGAGCGCGTCCTTGGCGTTGCGTTCGACCGTCTCCAGCAGGGACCGCTTGTCGCCGCGCTGCGGCACCCGCAGGGAGACCCGGCTGCCCCGATGGCTGGAGAGCCAGTCGGCCAGCGCGGCGGCGTCGGCGGGCAGCTCCGGCACGAGCAGCTCGCGCGGCACGTCGGCCTCGCCCTGCTCGCCGCCGTAGACCTGGGTGCAGAAGTGGTGCACCAGGTCGCCCGTGGTCAGGTCCTCGGTCTTCTCCACCACCCAGCCGCGCTGGCCCCGGACCCGGCCGTCGCGGACGTGGAACACCTGCACGGCAGCTTCGAGGGGGTCGTCGGCGAACGCGACCACGTCGGCGTCGGTGCCGTCGCCGAGCACCACGGTCTGCTTCTCCATCGCCCGGCGCAGGGCGGCGATGTCGTCGCGCAGCCGGGCGGCCCGCTCGAACTCCAGCTGCTCGCTGGCCTCGGTCATCTCCCGTTCCAGCTTGCGGACCATGGTGTCGGTGCGGCCGGCCATGAACTCGCAGAAGCCGTCGACGATCTCGCGGTGCCGCTCCGGGGTGACGCTGCCCACGCAGGGCGCCGAACACTTGCCGATGTAGCCCAGCAGGCACGGGCGGCCGACCTGGCCGGCGCGCTTGAACACCCCGGCCGAGCAGGTGCGGGCCGGGAATACCCGCAGCAGCAGGTCGAGCGTCTCGCGGATCGCCCAGGCGTGCGAGTAGGGCCCGAAGTAGCGCACCCCCTTGCGCTTGGCGCCCCGCATCACCTGCAGGCGCGGGAACTCCTCGTCGAGGGTCACCGCCAGGTAGGGGTAGGACTTGTCGTCGCGGTAGCGGACGTTGAAGCGCGGGTCGTACTGCTTGATCCAGGTGTATTCGAGCTGGAGCGCCTCGACCTCGGTGCCGACCGTGACCCAGTCCACCGACTCGGCGGTGGTGACCATCTGCTGGGTGCGCTGGTGCAGGCCCCAGAGGTCGGCGAAGTAGGAGTTGAGCCGGCTGCGCAGGTTCTTCGCCTTGCCGACGTAGATCACCCGGCCGGTGCCGTCGCGGAAGCGGTAGACCCCCGGAGACTCCGGGATGGTGCCGGGCGCGGGACGGTAGGTCGAGGGGTCAGCCACGGCAGCAAGCCTAGTCCGCGCCCCCGACAGCTCCCGCGCACGAGCGCGGTCGCCGCCCCGGCGGCCGACCGGTTATCCGGGTGCCGCCGGCGGCGTCCCCGGATAGCATCCGCCAGCCGGGCCGACGCGAGGGGGCGCAGGACATGGGCACGGATCGGGCCGGGCGCAGCCGAGGGGGTGCCGTCCTCGTGGCGGCGCTCACCGTCGACTCGGTCGGCAACGGGCTGTTCATGCCGCTGTCGCTGGTCTACTTCCTGCACCTGACCGACGTGCCCCTGGCGCTGCTCGGGGTGCTGCTCAGCGCCGCGACCGTGCTCACCCTCCCGGTGCCGCTGTGGGCCGGGGCGCTGGCGGACCGGGTGGGCGCCCTGCCGGTGGTCGTCGCCGCCCAACTGCTCCAGGCCGCCGGTTACCTGGCGTACGCCTGGGTGCGGGGACCGGTGGGGGTCTTCGTCGCGGCGGCGCTGGTCGCGGTCGGCGTGCGGTTCTTCTGGTCCGCGGTCTTCACGGCCGTCGCCGACTACGCCGACGGCAGCCCCGGCACCTGGACCCGCGACACCTGGTACGCGGTCAGCAACGGCGCGCGTACCGCCGGGCTCGCGGTGGGCGGCCTGGTCACCGGGGTGGTGGTGGCCGACGGGCGGGCGGGCACCTACCGGGCGGTGGCGTACGCGGCGGCGGCCTGCTTCGCCCTCGCCGGGGTGCTCATCGCCGCGTGCGTGCGCACCCCGGCCGCCGCCGACCGGTCGGCGGGTCCGCGGCGGGGCGGGTACGCCGCGCTGGCCCGCGACCGCGCCTTCCTGGCGCTCATCGGACTGAACACCGTCTTCGCGCTGACCAGCATGATGCTCGGCCTGGCGCTGCCCACGGTGATGCTCACGGACGCGCGGGGGCCGGCGTGGCTGACCTCGGCCATCCTCGCCGGCAACGCGTTCCTCGTCGCCCTGCTCTCCGCGCCCGTCGGCACGCGCCTGCCGCGCCACCGCCGGACCCGCGCGATCACGCTGGCGGCGGCGCTGTGGACGGCCTGGGGCCTGGCCATGGCGACGGTCGGCCCCGGCCGGCTCGGCACCGTGGCCGCGCTGCTGGCCACGGCCACGCTGCTGTTCACCGTGGCGGAGGTGGTGCACGCGCCGGCGTCCGCCGCGCTGGCCGCGGCCGCGGCGCCGGTCGCCGCCCGCGGCCGCTACCTGGCGGCCTTCCAGTACTCCTTCGCGCTCGCCTCGCTGGTCGCGCCGGCCTTCTTCGCCACCCTGTACGAGGTCGACAGCGCCGCGCCCTGGCTGGCCCTGGCGCTGCTCAACGCCGCTGGCGCGGCCGGCGTCCTGGCGCTGGAGCGGCACCTGCCGCCGGGCGCCCTCCGGGAGCAGCCGGCCGTCGGTCGCCGGGCGGCGGCCGACGCGGGCGCCGGGACGCGATGACGCCGGCCGGCGGCCCGGTCAGGTCGCCGGCCGCGGCGCGCCGGTCAGGCGAGCGAGATCTGGTCGCCCGTGACCTTGATGTTCTTCGCCGGGAGGGGCCTGGTGGCGGGGCCGCCCTTCACCGACCCGTCCTCGATGGAGAACTTGCTGAAGTGGCAGGTGCAGTTGATCGTGCCGCCGTCGACGTTCGTCACCGGGCAGTTCTGGTGGGTGCAGATCGAGTCGAACGCCTTGAACTGGCCCGCGGTCGGCTGCGTGATGACCACGCCCTGGGCGGGGAAGACGGCGCCGCCGCCGACCGGGATGTCGGCGGTGCGGGCCAGCGACTGCGCGCCCTCGCGGTCGCCGCCACCGGCGTCGCCCGTGCTGGGCACCGGCGGGCCGCCGCTGGTCGGGGCCGCGCCGCCGTCGGGGTCGTCGCTGCCGCAGGCGGCGAGGACCACCGCCGCGCCGACCGCGCCCACGCCCGTGAGAAGGGCACGCCGCGTCTGCGTCGCCGGCCCGGTCAGCTCCTGCTCGTCACTCATGCCTCGCCTCTCTCTCGGCTGCCGCCGCCCAGTCATGATCCGCGGCCGCACTCGGGTACACGGATCACTGTGCCCGACGGTTCACCCGATCGGCGACCGCCGGGAGCCCCGGACGGGCCGGGAGCCCCGTCCGGGTCACGCCACGGGCGTCAGCGGGCGCCGGCCGGGACCTTCCGCGCGCGGGACTTCGCGCCGTTGGCCTTGGCCGCCCGCGAGGTGGCCCCCGCCGCGCCCTTGGCCTCGCCGTCGAGCTTGAGCACCTGCCGCAGGAACTGCCCGGTGTGGCTCTCGGGCACCTCGGCGACCTCCTCCGGGGTGCCGGTGGCGAGCACCGTGCCGCCCCGGTGGCCGCCCTCGGGGCCCATGTCGATCAGCCAGTCGGCGGACTTGATCACGTCGAGGTTGTGCTCGATGGTGATCACCGTGTTGCCCTTGTCGACCAGCCCCTCCAACACCATCAGCAGCTTGCGGATGTCCTCGAAGTGCAGGCCGGTGGTCGGCTCGTCCAGCACGTAGACCGTCCGGCCGGTGGAGCGCTTCTGCAACTCCGAGGCGAGCTTGACCCGCTGCGCCTCGCCGCCGGACAGCGTGGGCGCGGGCTGGCCGAGCCGGACGTAGCCGAGGCCGACGTCGACCAGCGTCTTGAGGTGCCGGTGGATGGCCGGGATGGCGGAGAAGAACTCGGCCGCCTCCTCGATCGGCATCTCCAGCACGTCGGAGACGGTCTTGCCCTTGTAGTGCACCTCCAGGGTCTCCCGGTTGTAGCGGGCGCCCTTGCAGACCTCGCACGGGACGTACACGTCGGGCAGGAAGTTCATCTCGATCTTGATCGTGCCGTCGCCGGAGCACGCCTCGCAGCGGCCACCCTTGACGTTGAACGAGAACCGGCCCGGGCCGTACCCGCGAACCTTGGCCTCGGTGGTCTCGGCGAAGAGCTTGCGGACGTGGTCCCAGACCCCGGTGTAGGTGGCCGGATTGGACCGCGGCGTACGCCCGATCGGCGACTGGTCGACGCCGACCACCTTGTCGACGTGCTCCAGCCCGGAGACCCGGGTGTGCCGCCCGGGGACCAGCCGCGCGCCGTTGATCTGGTTCGCCAGCACCGCGTAGAGGATGTCGTTGACCAGCGTGGACTTGCCCGAGCCGCTGACCCCGGTGACCGCGATGAGCTGGCCGAGCGGGAACGAGACGGTCAGGTTGCGCAGGTTGTGCTCACGCGCGCCGTGCACGACCAACTCCCGGCCCGGGGTCTGCGGGCGGCGCTGCCGCGGCGTGGGGATGGACCGGCGGCCGGACAGGTACGCGCCGGTCACCGACTCCGGGTTCTCCAGCAGCGCCGGCACCGAGCCGCTGTGCACGATCTTGCCGCCGTGCTCGCCGGCGCCGGGGCCGATGTCGACGATCCAGTCGGCGGTGCGGATGGTGTCCTCGTCGTGCTCGACCACGATCAGCGTGTTGCCCAGGCCGCGCAGCCGGACCAGGGTCTCGATCAGCCGGTGGTTGTCCCGCTGGTGCAGCCCGATCGACGGCTCGTCGAGCACGTAGAGCACCCCGACGAGGCCGGAGCCGATCTGGGTGGCCAGCCGGATGCGCTGCGCCTCGCCGCCGGAGAGAGTGCCGGCCGGGCGGTCCAGGGAGAGGTAGTCCAGGCCGACGTCGAGCAGGAACTTCAGCCGGGCGTTGATCTCCTTCAGCACCCGCTCGGCGATCATCTTCTGCCGGTCGGTCAGCTCGATGCCGGCGAGGAGGTCGGCGGCCTCGCCGACGGAGAGGTTGCAGACCTCGGCGATGCTCTTGCCCGCCAGGGTCACCGCGAGCACCTCGGGCTTGAGCCGGGCGCCGCCGCAGGCCGCGCAGGGCACGTCCCGCATGTAGCCCTCGTACTTCTCCCGTGACCACTCCGACTCGGTGTCGGTGTGCCGGCGCTCGATCCACTGCACCACGCCCTCGAAGCCGGTGTAGTAGGAGCGCTCGCGGCCGAACTTGTTGCGGTAGCGCACGTGCACCTGGTCGTCGGAGCCGTGCAGGATCGTCTTCTGCGCCCGCGACGGCAGGGCCCGCCACGGGGTGTCGACGTCGAAGTGCTCCGCCTGGCCGAGGGCCTCAAGCAGGCGGAGGAAGTATTCCAGGTTGTGCCCGGTCGACCAGGGCTGGATCGCGCCCTCGCGCAGGGTGCGCTCCGGGTCGGGGACGACCAGCTCGGGGTCGACCTCCTTCTTGGTGCCGAGGCCGGTGCACTCGGGGCACGCGCCGTAGGGCGCGTTGAAGGAGAAGACCCGGGGCTCCAGGTCCTCGATGGCGAGCGGGTGGTCGTTGGGGCAGGCCAGGTGCTCGGAGTAGCGCCGCTCGCGCTCCGGGTCGCCCTCGGGCAGGTCGACGAAGTCGAGCAGGACGAGGCCGTTGGACAGGCCCAGGGCGGCCTCGACCGAGTCGGTCAGCCGCTGCTTGGCGCTGGGCTTGACGGTGAGCCGGTCGATCACCACCTCGATGGTGTGCTTCTCCTGCTTCTTCAGCTTCGGCGGCTCGGTCAGCGGATGCACCACGCCGTCGACCCGGGCCCGGGCGTAGCCCTTGGCCTGGAGTTCGGCGAAGAGGTCGACGTACTCGCCCTTGCGGCCGCGCACCACCGGCGCGAGCACCATGAACCGGGTGCCCTCGGCCATGGCGAGGACCCGGTCGACGATCTGCTGCGGGGTCTGCCGGGAGATCCGCTCGCCGCAGACCGGGCAGTGCGGCTCGCCGATGCGGGCGAAGAGCAGCCGGAGGTAGTCGTAGACCTCCGTGATGGTGCCCACCGTCGAGCGCGGGTTGCGCGAGGTGGACTTCTGGTCGATGGAGACGGCCGGGCTCAGGCCCTCGATGAAGTCGACGTCCGGCTTGTCCATCTGGCCGAGGAACTGCCGTGCGTACGACGACAGCGACTCCACGTAGCGGCGCTGCCCCTCGGCGAAGATCGTGTCGAAGGCCAGGCTCGACTTGCCCGACCCGGAGAGCCCGGTGAAGACGATCAGGGCGTCCCGGGGCAGGTCGAGACTGACGTCACGCAGGTTGTGCTCGCGCGCGCCACGGATGATCAGTCGGTCGGCCACTGTCCGTGTACTCCCGGGTGAAGAAGATGAGGAGGAAATGTCCGCTCTGAGGTTGGTCTGAGCGGTTGTCTGCGCGCAGGAAAGGCGCCCCGGCAACTCTAGCCCCGTGGTACGACACTTTTCCCGGCCGGCACGTTCCCCCAGCTCAGCCCGGTCGGCCGGGGCCGCGGCACGCCCCCGGAACGGCCGGCCGCCCCCGCCGCGGAGCGTCCGGTCGACCGGGGCCGCCGCAACGCCCCGGAACGGCCGACCGCCCCCGCGGAGCGTCCGCGGCGGGTCACCCGCCGCACCGTCGACCGACGCGGGGGCGGGCGGGGCAGCTCGCCGCCCCGCCCGCCCCCGCAAGCTCCCGTCAACGGCGGGCGGCCCCACGTCGCGCCGAACCTCGCAGGCGGGCAGGCGGGCGCGCCGGACGTCAGGGGCGGGCGGCCCGACGGCGCGCCGAACGCCAGCCGCCGCGCCGCTCGGCGGCCAGCCGCGCCTCCCGCCGCCGGCTCTCGTACGCGACCTCCCGCTGCAGCCGCCGCCAGCTCTCCCAGCGCCGCACCGGCAGTTCGCCGCTCTCCAGCGCCTCGCGCACCGCGCAGCCGGGTTCCCCGTCGTGCCCGCAGTCGCCGTACCGGCAGCCGGCGGCCAGCTCGGCGATGTCGGCGAACGCCCGGTCCAGCCCCGCCGAGCCGTCCAGCAGGCCGACCGCCCGTACCCCCGGGGTGTCCAGCACGGCGCCGCCACCCGGCACCGGGACCAGCGCCCGCCAGGTGGTGGTGTGCCGGCCCTTGCCGTCCACCCGCCGGATCGCCTGGGTGGGCATCACCGTCGCCCCGGCCAGCGCGTTGACCAGGCTCGACTTGCCGGCGCCGGACGGGCCGAGCAGGCCGAGCGTGCGGCCCGGCGCCACCTCGGCGCGCAGCGGCTCCAGCCCGGTGCCGCGCTCGGCGCTGACGGCCAGCACCGGCACCCCCGGGGCGACCGCGGTGAGCTGGCGGGCCACCGCCTCCGGGTCGGCGGCCAGGTCGGCCTTGGTGAGCACGACCAGCGGCCGGGCGCCCGACTCGTGCGCCAGGGACAGCAGCCGCTCGATCCGGCCGATGTCCGGCTCCGGGTGCACCGGCTCCACCACGGCGGCGGCGTCCAGGTTGGCGGCCAGCACCTGGCCGCTGGCGTCCTTGCCGGCGGTCCGCCGGACCAGGGCGGTACGCCGCGGCAGCACCGCCTCCACGGTCACGTTCCGGTCCGGCCAGGTGCCCAGCAGCACCCAGTCCCCCGCGCAGGGCAGGCGGGTCAGGTCGCGGGCGGCGTCGGCCAGGACCGCCCCGCCCAGGGTGGCGCGGACCGGACCGTCCGCGCAGAGCACGGTGCAGACGCCCCGGTCCACCCGGGCCACCCGGCCCGGACGGTGGTCGCTGCGCCGTCGCAGAAGTGCCGCCCGGTCGGCGTCCCAGCCGAGGGCGGTGAGATCGATGGTCATGGCATCCTCATCGGTGTCGGAGTGAGTGGTGCACGCGTGCTGCGACCGGCAACGTCACCACCTCCTCCCGGCCTCCCGGTGCCGCGTCCGTCGCCGACGGTAGGGCGCGCGGCGACGCGCCGAAAGCGATTTCCCCGGCGACGCGGGGCGGCCCGGCGACTAGGGTCATCACGTGACCACTGATCCGCTCCTGCTGACCGGCGAGGTGGACGCGGCCACGGACCGCCTGCTGCGGACCGCGGCCACCTTCGACAGCGCGGACATCGCCGCCGCGTCGCTGCTGCCGGGCTGGACCCGGGGGCACGTGCTGGCGCACCTGGCCCGCAACGCCGACGGATTCGTCAACCTGCTCACCGCCGCCCGCACCGGCGAGCCCGTCCCGATGTACGCCTCCGCGGCGGCGCGGGACGCCGACATCGAGGCCGGCGCTCCCCGGCCGCCCGCCGCCCACCTCGACGACCTGCGCCGCTCGGCCGACCGGTTCGCCGAGGCGGTCCGGGCGATGCCGGTCGAGGCGTGGGCGGCCACGGTCCAGACGCGGCGCGGTCCCTGGCCGGCGGCCATGCTGGTCTGGGGCCGGCTGCGCGAGATCGAGGTGCACCACGTGGACCTCGACGCCGGGCACCGGCCGGCGGACTGGCCCGAGGCGTTCGGCCACCGGCTGCTGCACGAGGTGGCCGGCGACCTCGCCGCCCGGGCCGACGTGCCGCCGATGGTGCTGCGCTTCGACGGCAGCCGGCACGAACTGGTCGTCGGCGACCGGGCGGCCGCGCCCACGGTCACCGGCTCCGCCCCCGAACTCGCCGCCTGGCTGATCGGCCGCAGCCCCGGCACCGTGCTGGCCGTCACCCCGGACGGCCCGCTGCCGCAACCACCGGAATGGATATAGGCAACCTCATGACCTACAGCGGAGACGTCACGCCCGGCGGCGCGCCGGCCGTACGTGAGCTCGACGCGCTCACCATCACCAAGATGTCGGTGGGCCCGATGGACAACAACGCCTACCTGCTGCGTTGCCGGGCCACCGGCGAGCAGGTGCTGATCGACGCGGCCAACGAGGCGCCCCGACTGCTCGACCTGGTCGGCGACGCGGGGCTGGCCAGCGTGGTCACCACCCACCAGCACATGGACCACTGGGTGGCGCTGGAGGAGGTGGTCGCCAAGACGGGTGCCCGGGCTCTGGTGCACGCCGACGACGCGGCGGGGCTGCCGATCGAAGCGGAGACGCTGGCCGACGGGGACACCGTGCCGGTGGGCGACTGCGCGCTGGAGGTCATCCACATCAAGGGGCACACGCCCGGCTCGATCGCGCTGCTCTACCGCGACCCGGCCGGGACGCCGCACCTCTTCACCGGCGACAGCCTCTTCCCCGGCGGGGTCGGCAACACCGACAAGGACCCGCAGCGGTTCGCCGCGCTGATCGACGACGTCGAGCACAAGCTCTTCGACCGGCTGCCCGACGAGACGTGGTTCTACCCGGGCCACGGCAAGGACAGCACGCTCGGCGCGGAGCGCCCGGCGCTGCCCCAGTGGCGCGCCCGGGGCTGGTGAGCCCCAGCGGGGCCGGGCGCGATCCGCGCCCGGCCCCCCCCCCCCCCGCTCCCCCCGTGGGCGACGGTCAGGCCCCCGTGACCGCCCGCAGCCGACGCCGCGTGCCCATCAGCACCACCCCCGCCAGCAGCAGCCCGACCGCCATGGTGACCAGCAGCGGGCTGGACTCCCCGGGCAGCAGCCCGGCCAGCGACCGCGAGGCGCTGCCCAGCGCCAGGTAGAGCCCCGCCCACGCCGCCGCCCCGAGCGTCGCGGAGCCGAGGAAGCGCCGGTACGACATCCGCAGCCCGCCCGCCGCCAGCGGCAGCAGCGCGTTGAACACAGGCAGGAACGGCGCGATCAGCACCATCCGGCCGCCCCCGCGCCGAAGGATCCCCTCCGCCGCCGCCCAGCGCTCCTCGCCGATCCACCCGCCGATCCGGCTGTGCCGCAGCCGGTCCCCGTAGCGGCGGCCGGCGAGGAAGCTCAGCGACCATCCGGAGAGGCAGCCGGCCACCACGACGGTGAAGGTGGCGAGGCCGGTCATCGGCCCGCCGACCCCCATGGCGGCCAGGATCGCCACGTCGCCGGGGACCAGCACCCCGAGCAGCGGCACGGCGTCGAAGAGCATCACCACCCCGAGCACCCCCATCAGCAGGGTGGTGGGGAGCTCTCCGACCTGGGCCAGCCAATCCGTCATGCCCCGTACGCTATGGCCGCCCGGCCACCGCGGGCATCGGGTCCGATCCCCCACCGCCCCCTGGTATCGGGCTCGGGGTCGACCCTGAGAGGCCCCCCCGTCACCGGGGCCGCAGCACCTGCACCCGCCGGACGGACGAGTCGACGGAGGGTTCGGTGGTCGGCACGGGGTAGCTCGCCACGGCCGCCAGCACGCCCGGGGGCAGGTGCCCCCGCCCGGGATCGCCGACCAGCACGTCGGCGCCGGTGGCGGCGGCCCTGCGCAGGAAGGGCAGCACCCGCGCCGCCATCGCCTCGTCGTAGAGCACGTCCCCGGCCACCAGGAGGTCCACCCCGGCCGGGTCGGTGTCGAGCAGGTCGCCGCCGGTGGCCGCGACCGCCACCCCGTTGGCGCGGGCGTTGACGGTCACCGCCGCGACCGCGTACGGGTCGATGTCGTTGGCGACGACGCGGTCGGCGCCGGCGAGCGCGGCGGCGATCGCCACCAGGCCGGACCCGGCGGCCAGGTCGAGCACCCGGCGCCCGGCGGCGAGGTCGGGGTGGTCGAGCAGGTAGCGGGCGAGGGCCTGCCCGCCGGCCCAGACCGAGGCCCAGTACGGCGGCGGCAGGGGGTGCCCGGCGTGCGCTTCCATCCGCGCCCACCAGACGATGGCGTCCTCGGCCAGGTGCAGCCGCACCTCCGGCACGAACGGGATCCGCACCAGCCGGAGCCGGTCCAGCCCGCCGCCCGGAGCGTCGATCTCCCGCTCCAACTCGGTCAGCGCGTCGGCCGTGGCACCTCTCACCGGCGCAAGCATGCCCCAGTCAGCGGGTCGCCGCGCCGCTTTCACACACGGGCCCCGAGAGTTCACCACGCCGCCTACGGCACTTCGGCCAGCGAATCGGCGCTCGGGCGGTTACTGTCGGGGTGGTACCGGGCGATCATCGGTCTTCGACCGCGGGTCACCCGCTTTGGAACAGGGAGAGATGCATGGCAACCGGCACGGTTAAGTGGTTCAACTCGGAAAAGGGCTTCGGCTTCATCGAGCAGGACGGCGGAGGGCCGGACGTCTTCGTCCACTACTCGGCCATCGCGACGAGCGGTTACCGGGAGCTGAACGAGGGCCAGAAGGTCGAGTTCGAGGTGACCCAGGGGCAGAAGGGTCCGCAGGCGGACAACGTCCGCCCGATGTAGATCCGTGCCGGTGGCGGGGGCCGGGAGCCGGCCGCCGCCGCAGCGCGTTCAGGGCAGCTCCGGCGCGACGGGCAGGTCCCGTCGCCGCCGTAGCGGCCCGACCAGCAGGATCACCGGGGTGAGCGCCAGCCAGCCGGTCATCACCGCGATCGCGGTGCCGGCCCCGTAGGCCGCGCCGACCGCCCCGGACAGCAGCGCGGCGAGCGGGATCGTGCCGTAGTTGAGCATGTGCATGCTCACCGTCACGCGGCCCAGCAGGTGGTGTGGGGTGTAGGTCTGCCGGAAGCTGCCCTTGAGCACGTTGCCGACGGCCACCCCGAGGCTGACCAGCATGCCGCCGATCGCCGGCAGGGCCAGTCGCCCGCCGGGGCCGGCGAGCGGGATCAGCAGCGCCGTCGGGCCGGTGAGCATCCCCGCCAGCAGCATGGCCCGGGCGGTGCCGAGCCGCCGGCCGAGCCTGGTGGCCAGCAGCGCGCCGGCGATGCCGCCGAGGCTCATCACCGCGACCAACGCGCCCACCGACGCGGGTGCGAGGCGCGCCTCCCGCACGAGGAAGACCACCAGGACGGCCTGGTAGCCGACCAGTCCCACGTTGCTGGCCGCGCCGAAGACGGCGAGCACCCGCAGGTACGGGTCGCGGGCGACGAACCGGATCCCCTCCCCGATCTCCCGGCGCAGCGACCGGGACCGGTCGACGCGCTCGGGGCGCTTCTCGACGGTGCGGATGCGCAGCAGGCACACCGCGGAGAACAGGAAGCTCAGCGCGTCGAGCAGCAGCGCGGCGACCGCGCCGACGACCTGCGCGACCACGCCGGCGATCCCGGGGCCGAGCACGTAGCTCGCGGTCTGGGTGGCCTGGAGCTTGGCGTTGCCCTCCGGCACCTGCTCGGGGCGCAGCAGCACGGGCAGGTAGACCTGGTCGGCCGTCTCGAAGAAGACCCGGGCCAGGCCGGCACCCAGCGCGACCGCCAACAGTTGCGCCACGGTCAGCGCGCCGAGCGCGGCGGCGACGGGGACGCTGAGGAACAGCAGCGCGGAGACCAGGTCGCAGGCGACCATCACGGGCCGGCGCGGCAGCCGATCCACCCAGGCGCCGGCGGGCAGGCCGACGAGCAGCCACGGCAGCCAGGCGGCGGCGGTGAGCACCGCGACGCCGAAGGTGCCGGTGTCGAGCACCGTCACCGCGACCAGGGGCAGCGCCACGGTGGTGACGTTGCTGCCGATGGCGCTGGCCGTCTGCCCGGCCCAGAGCAGCCGGAAGTCCCGGTGCCGCAGCAGGCCACCGCGCCGTGCCGCCGGGGCCGCGGGCTCCGGCCGTGGCGCGCGGGCGTCGGGGGTACGGGGTGGCGCGACGCCGGCGGGCGGCGTCACGGGGTGGCCGGGATGCCGTAGGCGAACAGGAAGACCGGTTCGCGTCGTCGCCCGTCGTCGGGCACCTCCCGGTCGGCCCACCGGGTGAGCAGGTCGTTCATCTCTCGATCGAGCTGCGCCAGCTCCTCCGGGGTCAGGCGCAGCCACCGGTCCATGGAGAACGGCCCCTGCCCCCAGGCCGCCTGGGTGGCGTCGTCGGCCGCGTACCACGCGCGAACCAGGGCGGCGTGCCGCTCCAGGTTGAGCGAGACGGCCGCGTCGGCGACGGCCCGGTCGGCGGGGTCGGCCTCGAAGTCCGACCGGGACCAGCGCAGGCCGCGGCTGACCAGGCGCCACCATCGTTCCCGGCGGTCGCGGGCCAGCTCGGGCGCCTCCTCCACCAGTTCGGCGCCGGCCAGCACCTTGAGGTGGTGGCTGACGTTCGCCGGCGCCTGGTCGGTCCGCTCGGCGAGCAGGCCGACGGTCGAGGGGCCGTGCACCTTGAGCACGTCCATCAGCCGACGGCGCAGCGGGTGGGACAGCGCGGCGAGGACCCGGGAGTCGGTGACCTGGCGCACGTCGGGATTCGTCATGCCGCCAGTCTGGCATTGGCAACGACAGTTGCGCAACAGTCATTGCGCAACCGTCGTTGCCGGCTTCGGCCGTCCCCCGGCCCGCCCGACGGATTCGGGGACGTCGGCTCAGGCGGCCAGCCGGCGGGCCAACTCGTCGGCGACCTGCTTGGCCATGGTGGCGGGGATCGCCGCGGCGATCTTGTCGGGGGTGAGCGTGGCCAGGACGCCCGTCACGATCGCCTGCTCGTCGGTGAAGTCCTTGTTGGACAGCGCGGTGAGCTGCGCGGCGACCGTGTCGAGCCGCTGCATCGTGTAGTCCAGCTTCGCCACGAGGCTGTTGCTGGCCGTCGCGGGGCCGCCCGCGTCGGGGTCGACGCTGCGCCCCATGCTCGACCCGCCGTAGAACATGCCGACATAGATGCTGTTGATCTGACTCTCGGCCTGTGCGCTCATGTCGTCCTCCAGGAGTCCGATGGTGGTCAGGTAGCGGCGGAACAGCGGCGTCTGGTCGCGGTTCGCCTTGATCGAGTCGCGGAAGAAGCTGAAGTGGGTGTGCCACAGGTGGGAGTTGTCCCCGCTGCTGCGCCTGCGGAGCCGGTCCCAGCGCCGCACGACCGCGCCGTCGGGCGAATAGATGATCTCCCTGATGTCCCGGCTGTCCGGGGTGTTGGCGACGCACTGCGCCACGCACCAGTTGGAGAAGGTGTGCAGGTCATGCGTGCGGCC
The DNA here is from genome assembly GCF_051386395.1 of Micromonospora sp. URMC 106. NCBI lineage: Bacteria > Bacillati > Actinomycetota > Actinomycetes > Micromonosporales > Micromonosporaceae > Micromonospora > Micromonospora sp. URMC 106. The sequence goes on along the minus strand of NZ_JBPQTP010000014.1, from coordinate 47,785 downwards.
GCCGGCGCGGACCTGGAAGAGGCCGACGTCGAGCGCGGCCGCGTCGAGGGTGAGGCCGGCGGAGTCCCGGGGCGACTCGACGACGGAGTAGTCGTTGGTCACCACCCGGTCGGAGCCGCAGTGGTAGCCGCCCCGGTGGGCGGGGTCGCCGACGATGCCGACCTCGGCGGGTTCGAGGTCCTGGCTCCGGACGGTGTCGGGGTCGATGTTGAGGTGGTCGAGCAGCAGACGGCGGACGGTCAGCAGGTTCTCGGGTGCCCGCGTCATGGGTTCCCCCTTGCGGATGGTCGGGGGCCGGGCATGACGGTGACACCGCGTAGGCGGTGGGGGGGCCTCACGCGCGGGCCCGGCCGAGTGGTGCACAGCGCCGGGCGTTGGCCCAACCATAACGCCGCCGATGAATGAATGCCCAGCTCAAGCAGGATTTTTTCAGCGGCAAGAAAGCTGCGGGGCGATCCGCGCGATCGGCAGCACCACTGCGGACGGTCGCTGCGGGTCGTGCAGGATCTCCCGCCAGCCAGCACGCAGGGTGATCGCTGTGCCGAGAGCCTCGCCCGTGCCGGGGTTGCGCGCGTAGCGGGGGTGGGCGCCGCCGGAGACCTGCACGCGCAGCCGGTGCCCCGGCGCGAACCGGTGCGCCGTGGGCCACAGCTCCACCGGCACGCGCACCACGCCGGCCGGATCGGTCGGGTACCGGCCCGGGGCGACCCGGACGAGCCCGTCGCAGACGTTCCAGGACCGGCCGCGCCGGTCCACGTCGCACAGTCGCACGAAGACGTCCAGGTGGGACAGCTCGCTGCGCAGATGGATCTCGGCGCGTACCGGGCCGATCACCTCGACGGGCGCGTCGAGTGGGGCGCTGGTGAAGGTCAGCACGTCGGGTCGGGCCTCGACCGGGCGGTTGTCGACCGGCCCGGCCCGCTGGGCGACGAGCAGCGGCCCGCCGAGCGACGGCGTCGGGTCGGCCGGGTCGTAGCGGAAGCGGTCCGGCGTCGAGGGCACCGGGGCGGCGGTGCTCAACCCGCCGCCCGGATGCAGGTGCCATCGGGTCGGCGCCGAGGGCGGCGGCCAGTCCGGCAGGTCCCGCCAGCCGCCACCGGCCCCGCCGACGTACACCCGCACCGGGGCGGCACGGCCCGCCGGAGGGCGGCCGGCGAGGTGCTCGTCCAGCCAGTCCAGCCCGTCGCGCAGGGCGGCCACGAAGAGCCCGGGGCTGCCGTGCGTCCACGGCCCGACCGTCAGCCGGGGGTGGGCGCCGGCCGCGCGCAGCGCCGCGAAGTCGCGCAGTTGGGCCGGCAGGAAGATGTCGTGCCAGCCGGTCACCATCGTCACCGGCGCCCGGACCTCGGCGATCCGGTCGCCGAAGACACGGTCGCGCCAGTAGCCGGCGTCCGGGGTGTGGTGGCGCAGCCACTCCTGGAAGAAGGGCACCGTCACGCCGGTGGCGACCCGGTCGGCCTCGACCAGCGGCAGGTGCGCCAGCGCGGCGGTCAGCCGGGGCTGGCCGCGCTTGAGCTCCCACTGCCGGGCCAGCCAGGGCACGGCCTGGGCCTGGAGCAGCTCGGCCCAGGTGAGCACGGTGTCGAGGGCGAACGAGTCCCCGGCGTACGTCGAATCACGGGTGCCCGAGGCGGTCACCACCGCGACCATCGCCCGCAGTTCCTCCCCCGCGTCGGCGGCCAGGGCCCACTGCACGAAGCCCTGGTAGCTCGCGCCGAACATGCCGAACGCGCCGGACCACCACCGCTGGCGGCGCAGCCAGTCGAGGGTGTCCAGGCCGTCGTCGCGCTCGTGCACCAGCGGATCGAACGCGCCGCCCGAGCCGAACGTGCCCCGGCAGGACTGGATCACCACGTGGAAGCCGCGTTCGGCGGCCAGCCGGCCGAGCAGCCGCATCGGCCCACCCCGCCCGTACGGGGTGCGGATCAGCACGGTGGGCGCGCCGGGCAGGTCCGGGGCGTAGTGGTCGGTGCGCAGCGGCACCCCGTCGCGGACCCGCACCGGAATGCCCCGGGTGAGGGTGACCCGCCGGGCGCGTGCGGCCGGCAGTCGCAGCGCGGCGGCGGCGAGCCGGACGAGCGCCCTGTCGAGCACGGGGTCAGCCGCTCGCCCGCCGGGCCGGCTCGTCGCGGGCGGCCCGGACCGTGTCGCGGTGTTCCCGCATGGAGGCGGTCATCGCGGTCATGAACCGGTGCACCACCGCCAGCTCGTCGTCGCTGAAGCCGGCCATCACCTCGTCGGTGCGCCGGCCCAGCGGCCGGAAGAAGTCCGACGCCAGCGCCGCGCCCCGCTCGGCGTAGTGCAGGAAGACCTTGCGCCGGTCGGCGGTGTCGCGGTCGCGGCGGATGTGCCCGGCGCGCTCCAACCGGTCGATCAGGGCGGTGACGGAGCCGGAGGAGAGGTTGAGCTGCTCGCCGAGGCGCCCGGGGGTGATCGGCTGGCCGATCAGCTCGGCGTCCATCACCGCGATCAGCGCCTGCAGGTCGGTGGCGCCCAGCCCGTGCAGGTTGGCGAAGGCGTGCCCGATGTGCTGCGCGTCGACGGAGTAGCGGCGCAGCTCGGCCGCGATCTCGGCGACCAGCATCGCGCGGCGCGTGTCGCGCCTCCGGTACATGCCGTGGCCTGTCACGTCCGCCGCTTTCCCTTCGCCGCCCGTCCGGTTGCAGCATAACTCAGCAGGCGATAATCTCGATTATCGAGATACTCTACGGTCGCACTTTCCGGTCGTGGCGGGTCTCGAGCGTCGACCGGATCCCGTAGAGAACCCGTGAGGTCAGCCATGTCCGTGTTCACCCGCGTGGCCCGCGGCCGACTGGCCGCGTGGCTCACCGTGGTCGCCGCGATCGTCTTCGGCGCGGCCGTTTTCGGGCTGCCCACGCCCGACAACCCGGCTCCCGTCTCGTCCACGGGCCTGTCCGTCGGGTGGCAGTCGACCCAGGTGGAACGCCTCCAGGACCAGTTGCCCTCCCGCGACGTCCAGCCGGCGCTCGTCGTGGTCAGCCGCGCCGACGGCGGCCCGCTCACCGAGGCCGACCGCGCGGCGCTCGCCGGGCAGTCCGCCGACCTGGGCCGGTTCGCCGTCGGCGGGCGCGTCAGCCCGCCGCAGATCTCCCCGGACGGCGCCGTCGCGCTCGTCGGCGTGCCGCTGTCGACCGCGGGCGGTCAGGAGGAGATCGCCGGCCGGGTCGACGACCTCCGCGCGTCCCTGGACGACACGCCCGACGCGCTCACCGTCGAGGTGACCGGCGGGCCCGCGTTCACCACCGACCTGACGAAGGTCTTCGACGGCGCCGACACCACGCTGCTCGTCGTCACCGCCTCCGTCGTCGCGCTGCTGTTGCTGATCACCTACCGCAGCCCGTTCCTGTGGATCGTCCCGCTCGTCGTCGTCGCGGCGACCGAGCAGCTCACGCTGCGCGCCCTCGACACGATCGTCCCGGCGGTCGGCATCAACCTGCCCGGCGGCGCCGTCACCGGCATCGCCAGCGTCCTCGTCTTCGGTGCCGCCACCGACTACGCGTTGCTGCTCATCGCCCGCTACCGCGAGGAGCTGCGCCGCGATGAGGACCGGTTCGTGGCGATGCGCGCCGCGCTGCGCCGCACCGCCGAGCCCATCCTCGCCAGCGGCTTCACCGTCGTCCTCGGCGTGCTCACCCTGCTGCTGTCGGAGCAGGAACTGAACCGCGCCCTCGCCGTGGCCTGCGCGACGGGCGTCGCCCTCGCGATGCTGTCGGCGCTGTTCGTCCTGCCCGCGGCACTGGTGATCTTCGGTCGTGGCCTGTTCTGGCCGTTCGTGCCCCGGGTCGGCGGCGCGGTCCGCGAGGGTCGGCTGTGGGGCCGGCTCGGCAGCGCCGTCGAACGCCGTCCGGCGCCGGTGGCGGTGCTCACCACGCTGCTGCTCGCGGGACTCGCCCTCGGCGGGCTCGGCATCCGCACCGGCCTGTCGGAGACCCAGCAGTTCCGGGTCGAGCCGGAGGCGGTCGCCGGCGCGGAGACCCTCGCCCGGGCCTTCCCCGCCGGGACGACGCAGCCGGTCGCGGTGCTCACCACCCCCTCGGCGGCGCGGGCCGTCACGGAGGCCGCCGCGGCCGTGCCCGGTGTCGCCTCCGCGCGGCCGGGCGAGGCGGGCGCCCGGGTCGCCCAGGTCGACGTCGTGCTCGACGCCGAGCCGGGCACCGCGGCCTCGGACCGCGCCGTCGAGGCGCTGCGGGAGGCGGTCGCGGCGGTGCCCGGATCCGCCCCGCCGACCGTCGCGGGCGCGCCCGCGTTCGACGGGGCGGTGGTCGGCGGCGCCGTCGCCGCCACCTACGACGAGAACGAGGCCAACGGCAAGGACGTACGGCTCATCCTGCCGGTCATCCTGCTGCTGGTCGGCGCCGTGCTCGTGCTGCTCCTGCGTGGCCTGGTCGCGCCCGTGCTGCTCGTGCTCACCGTGATCGCGTCCTTCTTCGCCAGCATCGGCGCGTCGTGGCTGATCTTCGACCACGTGCTCGGGTTCCCGGCGCTGGACAGCGGCGTGCTCCTGCTGGCCTTCGTGTTCCTGGTGGCGCTGGGCGTGGACTACAACATCTTCCTCGTCACCCGGGCCCGGGAGGACGCCCGGCGCACCGGCACCCGGGACGGCATGCTGTCGGCCCTGCGGGTCACCGGCGGCGTCATCACCAGCGCCGGCATCCTGCTCGCGGCCGTCTTCGCCGTGCTGGGCGTCCTGCCGCTGATCCTGCTGACCCAGATCGGGATCATCGTCTGCATCGGCGTGCTGCTGGACACGCTGCTCGTCCGGACAGTGCTGGTGCCGGCGCTGGCGTTCGCGCTGGGCGACCGCTTCTGGTGGCCGGGCCGGATCGCCCCCGCCCCGGAGGACTCCCCGGCCCGGCCGGAGCCGGTGGCGGCCCGGGACTGACCCGCGCACCACCCGGGGGCGCGGGCGGCCACGCCGCGGCCCCCGGTCCGGGCCGCCGCGAGGAGCCGCCGGGCGGCACGGTCCGGAGCGCCGCCTCAGGCGTCGGCGGGCACCGCCGTCGCTTCCGGCTCCGCCGGGGCGTCGCCCACCGCCCGGTCCCGGGTGGCCCAGGCCACCACGAACAACGCCGTCCAGGCCACCCCGAGCAGCACCGCCGTCGCGCTGCCGCTGGCGGTGCTCAACCCCAGGTAGAGGCGGGCGCCGACGATACCGACCACGCCGGCCGCCGCGCCGGTCCAGGCGGCCACCGCCACCGGCCAGCGCGCCCCGCGCGACAGCAGCCAGGCCAGGGTGCAGAGACTGGCCGCCACCACGGCGTTCTGCGTCGGGAACAGGCCGGCGTCCCGGCCGTCCGTGCCCGGTCCGGTCAGGTCGACCACCACGGCGAGCACCACCAGCGGAACGAACGCCCCGACCGTGCCGACGACGCTGAGCAGGTCGGCCCGCCACGGCCGGTTGCGCCAGGCCAGCACCGCGGCCACGACTGCCACCAGCACGATCAGCGACGAGCCGCGCAACGCCGAGACCACCGCCAGCGTGACGTCGACCGCACCGGGCGTACGCCGGTCGGCGAACCAGTCGGCGATGGCGCCGTCGATCGCCGCCAGCCCGCTGTGCCGAACCACCGCGTCGAGCACCCAGGCGATGGCGAACCCGGCCACGAAGAGCAGCAACAGCCCGCCGGCCAGGTTGATCAGCAGCGTCCAGGTCGGCCCGACGTACATGGCGAGCAGGAAGAACAGCACGCCGTACCGGCCGCTGAGCCAGCGCACCGGCCCCAGCCCGGCGGCCCGGGAGGCCAGCGCGCGGGCCGGGTCCGGGTTGCGGCCCAGCCACCGCCCGGCCAGCACCACCGCGACCAGCGCGGCCACCAGCACCAGCACCGCGCCGGTGGCCCGCCCGAGCAGCCGGGAGACCGTCTCGTACGACTCCCCGGCCAGATTGCCCGCGAGCACCGAGCCGCCCACCCAGGTCACCACGCCGGCGAGGTTCCACGGCGCGAACCGCCGGTACGGCATTCCCGCCGCACCGGCCAGCCGGGGCACCAGGGTGCGGGCGAAGGCCACCCAGCGGGCGGTCAGCACCCCGCGCCCGCCCAGCCGGCCGAGCATCGCCTCCGCCCGGCCCCACCGCTCGTGGCCGACCCGGGTGCCCAGCCGGCCGGCGCGCAGCCGGGGCCCGTACCGGCGGCCGGCCCGGAACGCGAGTGTGTCCCCGATCACCGCTGCAAGGATCATCACCAGCAGGGCCGGGGCGAGGCGCAGCGTCCCCGCGTACGCTAGGAAACCGACCAGCAGCAGGGTCGCCTCGCCCGGCACCAGCAGACCGAAGATCACCGCGGTCTCCCCCGCGACGATCGTCGCGGCGATCACATAGATCAGCAGGGGCGGCAGGCCCTGCAGCCAGGTCAGCAGGTCGTGCATCGGGCCCCCATTCCCACGGGGGTCAGCATGCCAGGCGCTGAAACGGTCGGAACATCAGTTTCGGCAGAGATCCGGGCCATCTGGGGGGAGACCCCGACGCGTGCCCCGGCAACCGCAGACAGGAGTATGGAGGGTATGCAGCTTCGCACCGACCTCCGCAACGTCGCCATCATCGCCCACGTCGACCACGGCAAGACGACCCTGGTCGACGCCATGTTGCGGCAGGCCGGCGCCTACGGCGCCCGCGGCGAGGTAACCGAGCGGGTCATGGACTCGATGGACCTCGAACGGGAAAAGGGCATCACCATCCTGGCCAAGAACACCGGCGTGCGGTACATGCCGGCGGACGGCTCCGACCCGGTGACCATCAACATCATCGACACGCCGGGCCACGCCGACTTCGGCGGCGAGGTGGAGCGCGGCCTCACCATGGTCGACGGCGTGGTGCTGCTGGTGGACGCCAGCGAGGGCCCCCTGCCGCAGACCCGGTTCGTGCTCCGCAAGGCGCTCAAGGCCCGCATGCCGATCATCCTGGTGATCAACAAGGTGGACCGCCCCGACGCCCGGATCAAGGAGGTCGTGGACGACACCTACGAGCTCTTCCTCGACCTGGACGCCGACGAGGAGCAGATCGACTTCCCGATCGTCTACGCCTGCGCCCGCGACGGCATCGCCTCGCTGACCCAACCCGCCGACGGCGCGGTCCCCGACGACAGCAGCTCGCTGGAGCCGCTGTTCCGCACCCTGCTCGACACCATCCCGCCGCCCGCGTACGACGAGGACGCGCCGCTGCAGGCGCACGTCACCAACCTCGACGCCTCCCCGTTCCTCGGCCGGCTGGCGCTGTGCCGGGTGCGCCAGGGCACCATCAGCAAGGGCCAGACCGTGGCCTGGTGCCGCACCGACGGCAGCACCCAGCGGGTCCGCATCTCGGAGCTGCTGATGACCGAGGGCCTGGAGCGCAAGCCGGCCGACTCGGCGGGCCCGGGCGACATCATCGCGGTCGCGGGCATCCCCGAGATCATGATCGGTGAGACCCTGGCCGACGCGGAGAACCCGCAGCCGCTGCCGCTGATCACCGTCGACGAGCCGGCCATCTCGATGACCATCGGCACCAACACCTCGCCGCTGGTCGGCCGGGTCAAGGGCGCCAAGGTCACCGCCCGGATGGTCAAGGACCGGCTCGACAAGGAGCTGATCGGCAACGTGTCGCTGCGGGTGCTGCCCACCGAGCGTCCCGACGCCTGGGAGGTGCAGGGCCGCGGCGAGCTGGCGCTGGCCATCCTGGTCGAGCAGATGCGCCGCGAGTCCTACGAGCTGACCGTGGGCAAGCCGCAGGTCGTCACCAAGGAGATCGACGGCAAGACCTGCGAGCCGGTCGAGCGGCTCACCATCGACGCCCCCGAGGAGTACCTCGGCGCGATCACCCAGCTGCTGGCGACCCGCAAGGGCCGGATGGAGCAGCTGGTCAACCACGGCACCGGCTGGATCCGGATGGAGTGGCTGGTCCCGGCCCGCGGCCTGATCGGCTTCCGCACCGAGTTCCTCACCGAGACCCGGGGCACCGGCATCCTGCACCACGTGTTCGAGTCGTACGAGCCGTGGTTCGGCGAGCTGCGCACCCGCAACAACGGCTCGCTGGTCGCCGACCGCGCCGGGGCGGTCACCGCCTTCGCGATGACCAACCTCCAGGAGCGCGGCCAGCTCTTCGTCGAGCCCGGCACCGAGGTGTACGAGGGCATGATCGTCGGGGAGAACTCCCGCTCCGACGACATGGACGTCAACATCACCAAGGAGAAGAAGCTCACCAACATGCGCTCGTCGACGGCCGACGAGACCGAGAAGCTGATCCCGCCGCGCAAGCTGTCGCTGGAGCAGGCCCTCGAGTTCTGCCGCGAGGACGAGTGCGTCGAGGTCACCCCGGCCGCCGTGCGGATCCGCAAGGTGGTGCTCGACCAGCAGCTCCGCGGCCGGGCCGCCGCCCGCCGCAAGCACGCCGGCTGACGTACGACGGCCCGGAGCCCGGACCGCCCCGCGCGGTCCGGGCTCCGCCCGTCATCCCCGCACGGTACGACCGCTCGCCCCGGCCCGCCGCCCCGCCGATGATCCGCTACGGTCACCCGCATGACCTGGGACGAACTCGACGCACACCTGGACGGGGTGCCCGGCACCGTGTCGGCGTACCTGGGGCGCCTCGGCGCCGACCCCACCTGGACCCGGCACGCCGACGCCACCCACTACGCGGCCAGCACCATGAAGGCCGCGGTGCTCGTCGCGCTGCACCGGGCCGCCGAGGCCGGCGCCCTCGACCTGGACGCTCCGGTGCCGGTGCGCAACGAGTTCGACTCGGCGCTGCCCGGCGCGCCCCGGTTCTCCTGCGCCCGCCACTACGACAACGACGAGGCCGTCTGGGACCGGGTCGGCGACACCGCGTCGCTGCGCTGGCTCGCTCACCGGATGATCGTCCGGTCCAGCAACCTGGCCACCAACCTGGTCATCGGCCACGTCGGCCTGCCGGCGGTGGCGGAGGTCTGGGCCCTCGCCGGAGCCCGGCACAGCGTCACCGGTCGGGGCATCGAGGACTTCGCGGCCCGCGACGCGGGCATCACCAACCTGGTCACCGCCGCCGACCTGGCCGCCCTGCTCGGCGCGCTGGCCGCCGGCGCGCACACCCCGGGCCCGCTCGCCCCGCCGGGCGCCTGCGCCGCCATGCTCGACGTGCTGTTCGCCCAGGAACACCGCGAGGACCTGGCCGCCGGGCTGCCCGAGGGCACCCGCATCGCGCACAAGAACGGCTGGGTGCGCGGCGTGCGGCACGGCGCCGGGGTGGTCTTCCCCGACGACGCGCCGCCGTACGCGATCGTCGTCTGCACCACCACCGACCTCGCCGACGGCGGCCCCACCGGCGAGGAGGCGGAGGACGACGCCTGCCGGCTGATCGCGCGGATCTCCGCCGCCGCCTGGGCCGGCCGACACGACCTGTGACGGCGCTCAGCCCGCCGGGGCCAGCACCGCACGGAACCAGTCGACGGTCGAGGCCAGCGCCTCCCGAAGCGGCGTGGGCCGGACCGCGAACCGGGTCTCGAACGCCGTGGAGTCCATGACCTGCGGCTCCAGGTACTGGTAGAACAGTTCGGCGTACTCGCGCATGAACGCCGCGTCGAACGGACCCCACGGCCGGGGCGAGTCCAGCACGTCGACGGCGAGCGGGCGGCCCACCAGGCGCTCGATGGCCCGGTGCACCTCGCGGGTGGTGGGGGCGGGCGCGGCGGGCAGGTGCCAGACCCGCCCGGCGGCCTCCGGGTGGTCGCCGAGCAGCGCCAGGCCGGCCGCCACGTCGGGCAGGTAGCTGTAGCTGTGCGGCAGGTCGATGTCGCCCAGCGCCAGCGCGGTGCCCCCGGTCAGGGCGGCCGGGAAGACCGTGCCGCCGAGGCTGGAGTTGAACACGCCGGGTCCGAAGAAGTCCGCGGATCGCCCCATCACCACCGACACCCGGCCATGCCGGTGCGCGTCGAGGTACGCGGCGTCCAGGTCGGCGCGCATCCGACCCTTGGCGCCCACCGCCCGCCACGGCGTCTCCTCGGTCATCACCGCCCCGCCGGTCGGCCCGTACGGGTAGAGCGTGTCGAGCACCACCAGCCGCGCGCCCGCCGCCGCGGTGGCGGCCAGCACCGCCCGCTGCATGCGGGGCATCACCTCGACCTGCTGCGCGTAGGGCACGTTCGCGCAGTGGTGGACGACAGTGGCGCCGGCCAGCGCGGCCGTGGCCTGCTCCGGGTCGGTGAGGTCGGCGGCGACCCGCTCGGCGCCCGGCACGGCGGCCTCGCCGCTTCGGCTGACCACGCGGACCCGGCGGCCCCCGTCGACCAGGTGGGTGGCGAGGGTGGTGCCGGCGGGCCCGGCACCCAGGACGACGTGCAGTTCCCCAGACATCTCGACTCCTTGGTTAGATGTGCTCGCGATGGTTATAGCTTCTAACCGAAGTTATGATCTGTCAACGGTGCCGCACGTCACGCGGCCGACGGACGGAGAGACGACGTGCCGAAGACCGACGACAGCCCGCGCGGGCGGTACCGCGCCCAGGTCCGCTCCGAGATCAAGCGGGCCGCCCTGGACCAGGTCGCCTCCGGCGGCGCGGGCGCCGTCGCCCTCAACGGCATCGCCAAGCGGCTCGGCGTCTCCGGCCCGGCCCTCTACAAGTACTTCGGCAGCCGCGACGAGCTGCTCACCGAGCTGATCCTCGACGGGTACGCCGACCTGGCCACCGCCGTGGCCCGGGCCGCCGAGGCGTCGGCCGGGCAACCCGCCCGCGCCCGCCTGCACGCCCTCGCCGAGGCGTTCCACGCCTGGGCGGTCGCCCACCCGCAGACCTATCTCCTGCTCACCGGCCCGCCGAGCCCCACCTACCAGGCCCCGCCCGAGACCGTCGACCGGGCCCGGGCCGTGCTCGGCCCGTTCCTCGGCGTCCTGGCCCACGGGCGACCCGGCCCCGCCGGCACCGCCCTGCGCGACCAACTCGACCACTGGTCCGCCGGCACGCCCGAGGTGGCCGCCTGGGTCGCGGCGTACGCGACCGACGCCGACGCCGGGGCCGCGCTGGCGGGCGCCGTCACCGTCTGGGCCCGCCTGCACGGCGTCATCGGGCTGGAGGCGGTCGGCCACTTCGCCGGGATGGGCTTCGCGCCGGCCACCCTGCTCCGCGCCGAGATCGACGCGCTCGCCGACGCGTACGGGCTGCCCTCAGCCGTCACTCCAGCAGCTGCGCCCGCAGCGCCGCCACGATGTCGTCGGTGACCCCCAGCCCGTCCCGCAGGTACGCCGCGAACGAGCCGTGCACCCGGCGCACCTCCGCGTACGCGGCGTCGAGGTACTCCGGACGCACCTCCAGCACCGGGCGCACCGCCGCGACGTCCAGCCCCGGCTGCCGCCGGCGCATCGCCTCCAGGATGACCTCCCGCAGGCTCTCGGTCAGCCGGTTGTTGGCCAGGTAGTCCGCCCGGATCGCCGCCTCGTCCACGCCGAGCGCGTTGAGCAGCAGCACCGTCAGCCAGCCGGTGCGGTCCTTGCCGGCCGAGCAGTGGTAGACCAGCGGCAGGTTCCGCGCCTCCGCCGCCAGCCGCACCGCCGCGCCGAAGCTCTCCCGCGCCGACTCCCCGGTGACGAACCAGCGGTAGATCGCCGCCATCGCCGCCGGGGTGCCCTCCTCGGCCAGGGCCGCGTACGCGCCCAGGTCATGGCCGAGCAGCACCGCCGAGACGTAGGTGAAGACGGGGTGTTCGGCGTCGTGCACCGGCAGGTGCACCACCGTCGGCTCGCCCGGCAGCCGGTCCGGCGGGGCGACCGCGATCTCCGAGTGGTCCCGCAGGTCGACCACGCAGGCCGGGCCGAGCTTCGCCAGCACCGGCAGGTCCTCGTCGGCGAGGCGGCCCAGCGCCGGGGTGCGGATCAGCACGCCCCTGCGCACCCGCCGACCGTCCGCCCCGACCAGCCCGCCGAGATCCCGGGCGTTCGGCGCGCCCACCAGTTCCCAGTCCCGCCCGCTCATGCCTGCACTCCGCTGCGCCGCGTGCCGCCATGAGGCACCACCGCCCCGCGCCTGACGATCCGCTCGCTCCGCCCGCTCATGCGGCCTCCCCTTCGGCTGCGCGTGTCCGTATAGGGTGCCCCACATGACGATCGCCGCGGTACGCACCCACCGGCTCTCCGCGCCCCTGCACACCCCGTTCGTCACCGCGCTGCGCCGCACGACCACCGTGGAGACCCTGGTGGTGGAGGTCGTCGACGCCGACGGCCGCTCCGGCTACGGCGAGGCGCCCCAGGTGTGGCAGGTGACCGGCGCCTCGGTCGCCGGCTCCGAGGCGTGCGTCCGCGACCTGCTCGGCCCGGCGCTCACCGGCCGCGACCCCGACGACCTGGTGGCCCGGTGCACCGAGGTGCAGCGGGCCGTCGCCGGCAACGAGGCGGCGAAGGCGGCCGTCGACGTCGCGCTGCACGACCTGGCGGCGCGGCGGCTCGGGGTACCGCTGGTGCGGCTGCTGGGCGGCACGGGCCTGCGGGTCCCCACGGACGTCACGCTCGCCGCGGGCGACGCCGTGGACCTGGCGGCGGCGGCCCGGCAGCGGCAGGCCGAGGGCTTCGGCGTGCTCAAGATGAAGGTGGGCACCGACGCCGCCGGCGACCTGGAGCGGGTCCGCGCCGTGCGGGCGGCGGTCGGCCCGGACGTGCGGATCCGGCTCGACGCCAACCAGGGGTGGACCCCGCGCGAGGCGGTCCGGGTGATCCGTGGCGTCGAGGACGCGGGGCTCGACGTGGAACTGGTCGAGCAACCCGTCCCCCGCTGGGACCTGGACGGGCTGGCCTGGGTCAGCGACCGGGTGGAGGTGCCGATCCTCGCCGACGAGTCGGTCTTCGGCGTCCGGGACCTGGTCGAGGTGATCCGCCGCCGGGCCGCCGACATGGTCAACGTCAAGCTCGCCAAGTGCGGCGGCCTGCACCCCGCCCGGACCCTGCTCGACCTGGCCGCCGCGCACGGCCTCGGCACGCTCGTCGGGTCGATGATGGAGAGCCAGGTGGGCATCGGCGCCGCCGCCAGCCTGGTCGCCGCCTACCGCACCACGGCTGTCGCCGACCTGGACGCCGCCTGGTGGCTGGCCTGGTCGCCGGTGCGGGGCGGCCTCCGGTACGACGGCGCGACCGTCGTCCTGCCGGACGCGCCGGGGCTCGGCGTGACGTCCGTGACTGAAGCAAAGATGCAGTCTCGTGATTGATGCCCGACGGAAACTTTCATAGGGTCGCGGGGAACAACCGAGCTGGGGGTGGACGTGGAGCTGCAACCGGGCCGGGAGGCCGTGGTCCGGGTCGCCGTCGCGACCCTCTGGACCTCCCCCGAGGCCGTACGGGCCGTCGACCGCCCCGCCCTCGCCGCGCGCACCGACATCGCCGGCTGGATCGCCGGCATGGACACCGACCAGCAGGTCGGTGACTGCGTGCTGAGCCAACTGCTGCTCGGCGAGCGGGTGCTCGTCACCGAGGTCCGCCCGGACGGCTGGGCGCACGTGGTCGCCGTCGAGCAGCCGGCCGCCAAGCTGCACCCGCGCGGCTACCCCGGCTGGCTGCCCGCCGAGCAGCTCGTCCCCGACGCGGGCGTCGCCGACGCCGAGCCGCTCGTGGTCGACGCCACCGTCACCGCCCTGCGGACCGCGCCGGGTGGGGCCGAGGCGGTGCCCGGGGTGGTGCTCGGCACCCGGCTGGTCCCGGCCGGCCCGCCGGTCGACGGCTGGCGCCCCGTGCACGCGCCCGGTCACGCCGACCCGCTCTGGCTGCCCGCCGCCCACGCCGTGCCGGTCCCCACCACGCCCCCGTCGGCCGGGGAGGTGCTGGCCGTCGCCCAACGGCTGCTCGACGTGGTCTACATCTGGGGCGGGGTGTCGGCGTACGGCATCGACTGCTCCGGCCTGGTTCACCTGGCCTGGCGGCGACTCGGCGTGCTGCTGCCGCGCGACGCCGACGACCAGGCGGCGGCGACCAGGCCGGTGCCGCTGGGCACGGAACGCCCCGGCGACCTGTACTTCTTCGCCCGGCCCGGACGGAAGATCCACCACATCGGCATCGTCACCGCCGAGCCGGGACCCGACGACGACCGGCGGATGCTGCACGCCTGCTACCGGCAGCGCCGGGTGCTGGAGGAGCGACTGCCGGCCGAGCGCACCGCCACCCTGGTCGGCGCGCACCGGGTCTGACCCCCGTACGGCACGAGGGGGCGCTCCCGGCCGGGAGCGCCCCCTCGTCGCGGCGGGTACGCGTCAGTGGCTGGCCTTGGTCAGCATCCGGCGTCGGTCCCGGGAGGACTTGACGAGGCTGGCCGCGGTGGCCACGGCGAGGGTGCCGAGGATGATCATCAGCGAGAGCCAGATCGGGATGTGCGGGGCCCAGGAGACGTGCTCGCCGCCGTTGATGAACGGCAGGTTGTTGTCGGCGAGGGCCTCCAGCACCAGCTTGACGCCGATGAAGCCGAGCACCACGGCCAGGCCGTAGCTGAGGTAGATCAACCGGTCCAGCAGGCCGCCGAGCAGGAAGTAGAGCTGCCGCAGACCCATCAGCGCGAAGACGTTGGCGGTGAAGACCAGGTACGGCTCCTGGGTGATGCCGAAGATCGCCGGGATCGAGTCCAGCGCGAAGATCAGGTCGGTGGTGCCGATGGCGATCATGACGATCAGCATCGGGGTGAACATCCGCTTGCCCTTCGGCGTGTGGGTGGTCAGCCGGGCACCGTCGTAGTCCCGGGAGATCGGCAGCGCCTTGCGGCTCCACCGGATCAGCACGTTCTCGGTGAACTCGTCCTCGTCCGGCTCGCCCTGCCGGGCGAGGTTGATCGCGGTGTAGATGAGGAACGCGCCGAAGATGTAGAACACCCAGGAGAACTGGGAGATCAGCGCGGCGCCGGCGGCGATGAAGCCGCCCCGCATGACCAGCGCGAGCACGATGCCGACGAGCAGCACCTTCTGCTGGTACTTCCGGGGCACCCCGAACCGCGCCATGATGATGACGAAGACGAAGAGGTTGTCGACCGAGAGGCTGTACTCGGTCAGCCAGCCGGTGTAGAACTGCCCCGCCGCGCTCGCCCCGGAGGCGAGCCAGACGCCGGCGCCGAAGATCAGGGCCAGGGCGACATAGAAGCCGACCCACAGGCTCGACTCACGCACGCTCGGCTCGTGCGGCCGCCGACCGATGATCAGCAGATCCACGAGCAGGATCGCGGTCAGTACGACGAGGGTCCCCGCCCAGACCAGTCCGGACACGTCCAAAGTTCATTCCTCCGGCAGACACGCAACGACGGGCACACCGTACGCCCTCGGTGGGCGCGGTGTGCCGGTGACGCTGACTCTGGTGACTGTCGGAGGTCTCTTCCGTCACCGTCCCTGGGGGCGGTGACCGACGGGGCCGGGTCGCGCACCGGGGGTGGCGCTCGACCGTGCTGACGACTCCGTCGCGGGGGAATACTCCCCTCCTCGTCCGCCATTCTTGCCCACCACGCCCAGTCACCGCACCTCGGGCTGTCGGTGTCCTCCCCCACCCTCCCCGGCCGGTGACGCTTCCGCCCCACCCGTGCGCGGTACTTTCGGGCGATACGGGCACCAACCGCTTGATCCTGACCCTTCCGGCGAGACGGGGCGCACCACTTCTAAGGCATCCTAGGAGGCTAGGTGCGCCGGATCGGCAGCCGCCGGATCGGCCGGGGGCCCGGCGGGCGCCACCGGATCCGCCAGCGACCAGCCGGCCGCGAGCAGCGCGTCGCAGGCCGCCACCGCGCGGGCCAGTCGCCGCGGATGCGGGCCGGCCAGCTCGACCACCGGCACGCCACAGCCGGCCAGCTGCGCCCGGAACCGCGCGGTCATCCACGGCCGCAGGTGCTCGCCGTCACGCAGCCCGTCGTCGTCGAAGGGCACCCCCACGTGGTCGGTCAGCAGGTACAGCGCGGGCCGGCGGGCCGCCGCGCGCACCCGCGCCGAGGTCGACCCGAGGTAGCGCTCCTCCCAGACCGCGGTCGCCCGGGCGTCCGTGTCGCAGAACAGCAGCGGGCCGCACGAGCGGGCCGCGGCGTCCTCCGCCGCCTGCTGTTCCCGCACCACCTCGGCGAAGTCGTCGCGGTCCCACGCCACGTCGAAGATCGTGGCCGCCGGATCCCGCTCGCGCAGCCGGGCCAGCTTCCGCTCGGTCAGTTCCCGGCCGTACTCCGGGACCCAGCGGGTGCCGTAGTGGGCCGCGAGGGCGGCGGCCATCGTGGTCGTGCCGGTGGACTCGGCGCCGAGCACCACCACCCGCCGCACGAACCAGGCCCGCACCGGCGCGCTGAGCCGGTCCCAGTGGCCCGCCGGGTCCGCGCGCACCGCCGTCCCGGAGACCGGCACGCTCCGCCGCCCCGGATCCACGCACACCCCGACGGCGTCGAAGCGCCGGGCCAGTTCCTCGCCGTACGCCTCGGAGGAGAAGACGGCGTCGACCCGCCGCCCGCCCAGCGCCTCGCGGAACACGGCGCAGTGCAGGTCCCACACCGTCGGGTCGGCGTAGTCCACCGGGTGGTCGTCGTACCGGCCGACGAAGCGGACCCACGGGGTGCCCGCGTGCACCTCGCGCAGCCAGTCCAGCCGCAGGTCGAGTGGAATCGACTCCCGGCGCGACGGGGCCACCACCACGGTGACGGCCGCACAGCGGGCGGCGGCGGCCTCGATCAGCGCGTGGTGACCCGCGTGCGGCGGATAGAACTTCCCCACCACCAGCCCGTGCCCGAACTCCGGCGCCGCCGGTCCGCCCGGGACGGCGGGCGTCCCCGCGCTCACGCCGACACCGGAGCCGGGCCGGGCGGCACCGGCGTCGCCGCGGCGCCGCGCCGCAGGTCCGCCCGCCACTCGCGCAGCCCGAGCACGCAGAGCCCGAGGAAGATCAGGTAGAGCGCCGCCGTGAGGTACAGGCCCTTGTAGGCGTACAGCGGGATGTAGATCACGTCGGCGGCGATCCACAGCCACCAGCTCTCCACCCGCTTGCGGGTCTGCCCGTACGTGGCCAGCAGCGACAGCGCGGTCGTCAGCGCGTCCGGCAGCGGCACGGTCGAGTCGGTGGCCCCGTCCAGCAGCGCCCACAGGGCGCCGGTCAGCGCCACCCCGGCGAC
Organism: Micromonospora sp. URMC 106; assembly: GCF_051386395.1. Lineage (NCBI taxonomy): Bacteria > Bacillati > Actinomycetota > Actinomycetes > Micromonosporales > Micromonosporaceae > Micromonospora > Micromonospora sp. URMC 106. The sequence continues at coordinate 30,732 of NZ_JBPQTP010000014.1, read as the reverse complement.
GCCCAGCGCCCACCACTCCCGGCGGCCGGTCCGGGTGACCGTGAGCCGGGTACGCCGCTCGCCGCCGTAGAGCCACGCCCACCAGCCGTAGAGGCCCAGGCCGACGTAGACGACCTGGAGGCCGGCGTCGGCGTACAGGCCGGCGGTCCAGAACAGCAGCATCAGCAGCAGGACGTTGGCGATGCCGACCGGCCAGTTGGCGATCCGCTGCCGGGCCACCAGCCACACGTTGAGCACCCCCGTGGCGAAGCCCAGCAGCTCCGCCCGGGTGGTGCCGGTGCCCGCCACGGTGAACGCCGTGCCGGTGAGCCAGTCGATCATGCCGCCTCCCTCTCCACGACCGGTGGCGGCCGGCCCCGGCCGCCAGCGCGCCCACCCTAGATCCGTCCGACCACCGGGAACAGCCCCCCGCCACGCCCGGCCGGCACACCGACGTGAAAGGCTGCGGGCATGGTGCTTGAGGTCGCGCTCATCGACGTACTGCCGGGACACGAGGACGAGTTCGCCGCCGCGTACGCCAAGGGGCACCCGGTGCTCGCCGGGACGCCGGGCTGCCGGTCGGTGCGGATGACGCGGGGGGTCGAGTCCCCGTCGCGGTTCGTGCTGCTGGTCGAGTGGGACTCGGTCGAGGCGCACGAGGAGAACTTCCGGGGCACCGAGCGCTTCCCGCAGTGGCGGGCGCTGATCGGCCCGCACTTCGCCAACCCGCCGCTGGTCGAGCACTTCGTGGACGTGCCGGCCTGAGGCTGTCGTACCCCTGCCCTACCCTGCGCCGTGCACGCGCCGGCCGCCGGTCCCGACGGGCTCGGGGGCGCCGGGCCCGGTGGCCGCGCGGCGTGCCGGAGTCCGACGGGGCCGGGCCGCGGGCGTGCCGGCCCGCCGGTCCCGACTCACTCCCCGCCGTGCCGGGTCAACGCCGCGACGGTCTCCTCCGGGCCGAGGGCCGCGTCGAGCAGCCAGTCGGTGAGCTGCTCGTACCGGTCGACGTCGGCCGCCGTCACCAGCCGCACGTCGGTGGTCAGCGCCTCCAGCATCACCGTGCGCGGGTCGGCCGGGTCGGGAAACGAATAGCAGGAGTACGGCGTGAGCGGCTGCGCCCCGCCCCGCGGGGAGACGCCCCGGGGCAGCAGCCGGATCGTCACGTGCGGCAGCCCGGCCAGGTCGACCAGGTGCCGCACCTGCTCGCGCCACACCTGCGGCGGGGTGTCGCCGGCCTCGCAGGCCGCCTCGGCGAGCACCGCCGTGTAGCGGGGCGGGTCGGCGCGGCGCAGCACCTCGTGCCGCATCGCGCGGGCCCGCACGTCGGCCTCCACGTCGACCGTCGGGTCGAGCAGCCGCCCGGCGGCGATCCGCAGCCGCGCGTACGCCGGGGTCTGGAGCAGCCCCGGCACCACGGCGGGCTGCCAGTCCACGATGGTCGCCGCCCCGGCCTCCAGCTCGGCGTAGGTGCGCTGCCGCTCGCCCATCTCCCCCAGCGCCTTCCACCAGCCCCGGCTGGTGGCCGCGTCGCGGGCGATGACGATGAGCGCGTCCCGCTGCGGAGGCGGCACGTCGTAGACGTCGAGCAGGTCGAGCACGTCGGCGAGGTCGGGCCGGCTCTGCCCCAACTCGATGCGGGACAGCTTCGAGGTGGAGGCCCAACCGAGCCGGTCGCAGACCTGCTCCAGCGTCAGCGACTCCCGCCGGCGCAACTGGCGCAGCTCGGCGCCCAACCGCGCGCGTCGAATGACCGGACTCGTTGGCAACGGCATCCCCGCCTCCCCACCGAGGGAGAGTACGCAGGACGATCACCCAGCGCAATAGTTCGCTCGCGTACCGCAACCGGGACGCTGTCGTCCCGTGCGCCGAGCGGGCCCGCCGCGCGCCGGCACGCGCCGACCGACCAGGCGTTCCCGGCACGCCACGGCAGTGCGGTGACGGAACCGGGTCGTCACCGCCGGCCCGCCCGCGGGGCTCGGTCGGGCGTCGCTGGCGCGCCGGCGACGCCCGGGAGTCACTTCACGCCGGCCGCGTCCATGCCGCGCAGTTCCTTCTTCAGGTCGGCGACCTCGTCGCGGATCCGGGCGGCCAGCTCGAACTGCAGCTCACGCGCCGCGGCCAGCATCTGGTCGTTGAGTTCCTGGATGAGCTGGGCCAGCTCGGCCCGGGCCATCCCCTCCCGCGCCGGGCCGGCGCCGCCGGCCCGGCTGCGGCTGCGGGTCTCCTTGACCGGCGCCTTGCCCCGGGAGAGCTGCCGCACCGCGCCGCCGACCCGGCTGTTCTCGGTGTCCTCCGCCTCGCGGTAGATGTCGTCGAGGATGTCGTGGATCTTCTTGCGCAGCGGCTCGGGGCTGATGCCGTGCGCCTCGTTGTGTGCGATCTGCTTGGCCCGGCGGCGGTCGGTCTCCTCGATCGCGTCCGCCATCGACGGGGTGATCTTGTCGGCGTACATGTGGACCTGACCGGAGACGTTCCGGGCCGCCCGGCCGATGGTCTGGATCAGCGACCGACCGCTGCGCAGGAAGCCCTCCTTGTCGGCGTCGAGGATGGCGACCAGCGACACCTCGGGCAGGTCGAGGCCCTCCCGGAGCAGGTTGATGCCGACCAGGACGTCGTAGTCGCCCTTGCGCAGCTCCCGCAGCAGCTCCACCCGGCGCAGCGTGTCGACCTCGGAGTGCAGGTAGCGCACCCGGATGCCGTTCTCCAGCAGGTAGTCGGAGAGGTCCTCGGCCATCTTCTTGGTCAGTGTGGTGACCAGCACCCGCTCGTCGCGCTCGGTGCGCAGCTTGATCTCGTGCATCAGGTCGTCGATCTGGCCCTTGGTGGGCTTGACGACGACCTCGGGGTCGATCAGCCCGGTGGGCCGGATCACCTGCTCGACGAACTCGCCCTGGGCCTGCTCCAGCTCCCACGGGCCGGGCGTGGCGGACAGGAAGACCATCTGGCCAACCCGCTCCAGGAACTCGTCGAACCGCAGCGGCCGGTTGTCGGCCGCGCTGGGCAGCCGGAAGCCGTGGTCGATCAGCATCCGCTTGCGGGACGCGTCGCCCTCGTACATGCCGCCGATCTGCGGGATCGTCACGTGCGACTCGTCGACGACCGTCAGGAAGTCGTCGGGGAAGTAGTCGAGCAGGCAGTGCGGTGGGCTGCCGGGCAGCCGCCCGTCCATGTGCATCGAGTAGTTCTCGATGCCGGAGCAGAACCCGACCTGCCGCATCATCTCGATGTCGTAGGTCGTGCGCATGCGCAGCCGCTGGGCCTCCAGCAGCTTGCCCTGCCGCTCCAGCTCGGCCAGCCGCTCGGCCAGCTCCGCCTCGATGTCGCGGATCGCCCGCTCCATCCGCTCCGGGCCGGCCGCGTAGTGGGTGGCCGGGAAGATGACCAGTTGGTCGACCTCCCTGACCACGTCGCCGGTCAGCGGGTTGAGGTAGTAGAGCTTCTCCACCTCGTCGCCGAAGAGCTCGACGCGGACCGCCAGCTCCTCGTACGCCGGGATGATCTCCAGCGTGTCGCCGCGGACCCGGAAGGTGCCCCGGTTGAAGGCCATGTCGTTGCGCGTGTACTGGATGTCGACCAGGCGGCGCAGCAACTGGTCGCGGTCGAGCTCCTGACCCACCGCGACCCGGACGGCCCGGTCGAGGTACTCCTCCGGGGTGCCCAGGCCGTAGATCGCCGATACGGTCGCCACGACGATCACGTCGCGGCGGGTGAGCAGCGACATGGTCGCCGAGTGCCGCAGCCGCTCGACCTCCTCGTTGACCGAGGAGTCCTTCTCGATGTAGGTGTCGGTCTGCGGGATGTAGGCCTCGGGCTGGTAGTAGTCGTAGTAGGAGACGAAATACTCCACCGCGTTGTGCGGCAGCAGCTCGCTGAACTCCTTGGCGAGCTGCGCGCAGAGCGTCTTGTTCGGGGCGAGCACCAGGGTCGGGCGCTGCAGCCGCTCGATCAGCCACGCGGTGGTGGCGCTCTTGCCGGTGCCGGTCGCGCCGAGCAGCACCGTGTTGCGGTCGCCGCGCCGGACCCGGCGCTCCAGGTCGTCGATCGCGGCCGGCTGGTCACCGGCCGGCTGGAACTCACTGACGACCTGGAAGCGGCCGTCGAGCCGGGGAATGTCGAGCGCCATGACCTCAACGGTACGCCGGGGGTCCGACACCCCGCGCCGACTACGGGCGGTCCCTGATCGGCTTCGATATTGCCATTGTGTGGCCCATCTCACCGGGCTACGCTCTCGGTGTAGGCCGCTCGCGGCGGCCGACCGGGCAGGCGGCCGGGCCCTCAGCGGCCGGCCCGCCCCCGGCACAGGGGTCGCAGCACCCGGCACGCCCGGCGTGCGCACCCGACGTGGTCGCGCCCGAGGCGCTGACCGGCCGCCGCGAGCGCCCCTGCTCGTCACCCCGTGACGGTGAATCCCGTTCAACCCTCCGTGGAGACCTCCGCCGCCCGTACCGAGCGCACCGTCGCGCCGCCGGACCGCCCGCCGCACGACGACGCTTCCACCGGAAGCATCCCGCGGCTGGTGGCCGGCCGCCGGCGCACCACCCTGCTGGCGCTCGCGGCCGTGGCCGTGCTCTCCGCGACGGCGCTCGTCGTGGGGCTGGTGAGCTGGGCGCCGGACGGGCCGGAGCCGCCCCGCGCGCTGACCGGCGAGGAGCGTGAGCGGCTCGCCGCGATGCGGGTCACCAACTACCGGGACCTGCGGGCCGGGGTACGCGTGACGGCCGGCACCGGGCCGGCGCGCACCGAGCTCGTGGGCTGGGTCGACTGGTCGCGACCGCTGGTCTACCTGGACGTCGGCGGGCCCGGCGCGGGCGCCGAGCGGGGCCTGCTGCAGGCCACCCCGAGCGTGGCCGTGCTGCGCCCCGACCCGTCGGCGGTGCCGACCCCCGCGCCGCCGCCACTGGTGCCGCCGGCCGACCGGTGGCGGCTGCACGACCCGGGCGCCGGGCGGGGGCTCGCCGCCGTGCTCGACCTGCTCTTCCGGCTCGGCGCGGACCGCCCCGAGCCGCCCGCGGAGGCCGCCCGGTGGGTGGGGCGCGCCACGGTCGGGGCGGAGCCGGTCGACATCCTCCAGGCGCCGCCGCCCGACCCCGGCGCGCCACCGCCCGCCGGGACCGCCGACCAGCCGCGCTACTGGTTGGACCGCGACGCCCGCCTGCACCGGCTGGAGACGGGGCTGCCGGGCCTCGGGCCGGTCACCGTGCAACTGACCCGCACGGACCGGCCCACGCTGCGGCCGGTCGACGCCCTCGGCGGCCGTCCCGGACAGCCCCGTGCCCTGACCGTCGCCGAGCGGGGCCGGCTGGACCGGTTGCCCGCCCGGCTCCGCGCCGCCGGTGGTGCCGCCGTCACCCTCTCCGCGCCCCTCGCCGCCGCCACCAACCTGCGCGGCGCCGGCTGGGTGAGCTGGACGGGACGAGCCGCGTACGTGACCGTCGCCGACCTCGGCGTACCGGAGCGCCGGACGCTGCTGCGCGTCGACGCCGCCGGCGTGGCGCGGGCGGAGGTGCCCGCCGCGACGGTCCCGGGCAGCGTGCAGGCTCCCGGCCGACCGCCGCTGCCGCCCCCGGCCCGGGGCTGGCGGGCCGACCCGACGCGCGCCGACGACCTGGGCCTGCTGCTCGACGCGGCGCTGCGGGCCGCCCGGCCGCCCGACCAGCGGGGCGCCGCCCTGCGGGTGCGCGGGGACAGCCTCGCCGGCGAGACCGTCGACGTGGTCGAGCTGCGCGCGTCGCGGACGCCGCTGCGCTACTGGATCGACCGGAGCGGCGTGCTGCGCCGGCTGGAGCTGCGGACCCGGTTGGGCACCTGGGCCCAGCTCGACCTGGCCCCCGGCGCGGTGCCCCGGCTGCCTCCGGTCGGGCCCGCGCCACAGCGCCCGAAGGCCTCGGCCGCCGGCCGGTGACCGGTCAGGGCCGCCAGCCGGTCCGCGCCGCCCACTCCTCGGCGCGCAGGTGCTCCTCGTCGAACCAGGGGTCCTTCGCGGTGGTGTAGGCGACGCTGTCCGGGGCCGAGGCGGCCAGCTCCCGCTTGAGCAGCAGGTAGGCGGCCCGCTGGTCCGGGTCGGCGCGCAGGTGGTCGCGCGTCAGCAGCGCGTACCGCCAGCCCGGCGAGTCCACCGCGCGCACGTGCAGGTGCACGGGGCGGCCCGGGTCGGCGCTGCCGTGCAGCCGCTTCTCCCACCGGCCGCTGCCGGGCGGGCGGGGGTTGTCCCACCAGTCGCCGGGCAGGCGCGGGAAACCGGCCGCCGCGAGGCGCTCGGCCAGCGGGCCGTCCGCGTCGGCGAGGGTGGGGACGGTGAGCTGGATGTCGATCACGTCCTTGGCGGCGAGACCCGGGACCGCGGTCGAGCCGATGTGGTCGAGCCGCGGGTCGGCGGGGGCCACCGCGTGCCGGATCCGGCTGGCGAGCCGGGCGTACTGCTGCGGCCAGGTCGGGTCGGCCTCGGTCAGCTCGACGCGGTGCGGACGCACCGGCCGCCGCGCGCGCAGGTTGGCCTCGAAGGGCACCAGCCGCTCGTGCCACAGCGCGTCGACCGCCGCGTGCAGGTCGGCGAGGCTGCCGTCGTTGGCCAGCACCACGTCGGCCGCGGCCCGCCGCCGGGCGTCGTCGGCCTGCGCGGCCATCCGCCGCTCGGCCTCCGCCCGGTCCATCCCCCGGTCGCGGGCCAGCCGCGCCAACCGGGTGGCCACCGCCGTCTGCACCACGACCACCAGGTGGTACGTGGGCGCGAGCCCCACCTCCACCAGCAGCGGCACGTCGTTGACCACGATCGCGTCCGGCCCCGCCGCGGCGGCCAGCTCGGCGGTCCGCTGCCGGACGCGCGGGTGGGTGATCGCCTCCAGTCGGCGGCGCGCCGACTCGTCGGCGAAGACCAGCGCGCCCAGCGCCGCCCGGTCGAGGGCGCCGTCGGCGTCGAGGATCCGGTCGGAGAAGGCCGCGGCGATCTCGGCCAGCCCCTCCGTGCCCGGCGCGACCACCTCCCGGGCCACGCGGTCGGAGTCGATCACCACCGCGCCGCACTCGGCCAGTCGGCTCGCCACGGCGCTCTTGCCGGACCCGATTCCCCCGGTCAGTCCCACCTTCAGCACGGCACCAGTCAACCGGATCGCCACCGCGCCGCCGGCACCGGGTCGCCCGGCCGGGCCCTTTCCGCCCCGGCGACCCACCCCCGGGAGACATCCGGGGATCACCCGGCGGGATCCTCGCTATCCTAGCGGTAGGATATGCCCGTGGAACTGACGCCCGCCGAGCTGACCGTGCTCGGCTTGGTCATCGAACGCGCCCGGCACGGCTACGACCTGGAGCAGGTGATCGAGCAACGCGGCATCCGGCAGTGGTCCGACGTCGGCTTCTCCTCGATCTACTACCTGCTCGCCAAGCTGGAGAAGCGCGGTCTGGTCCACGTTCCCGAGGCCCCCGCCGCCCCGAAGTCCCGCCGCGTCTTCCACGCCACCGCCGAGGGCCGGGAGGTCGCGGCGCGCACGGCGCTGGCCCTCATCGAGGAACCGCGGCCGGTCCCGCACCCGCTCCTCGTCGGCGTCGCCAACCTGCTCCTGCTCTCCGATCGGGAGTACGCACAGGCGCTGCGCACCCGGCTCGCGCGGGTCGAAGCCCGCATCGAGTCGGTCCAGGCGGCCCGGCAGGCGCAAGCCCCCCTCCCGCCACCGGCGCGTGAGGTGTTCTCGTACTCGCTGAGCCTCCTGGAGGCAGAAAGGCAGTGGCTCGCCGCCCGAGCCCAGGTGCCCGATGACGGACAAGACTGACTTCAAGAGGACCCTCGACGCCTACCAGGCCGCCCGGGGCCGGTTCCGGGTCCTGGACGTGCCCGACACGCAATACCTCATGGTCGACGGCCACGGCGACCCGAACACCGCACCGGCGTTCACCGCCGCCGTCGAAACCCTCTACCCGGTTGCCTACAAGCTGAAGTTCGCCAGCAAACGGGACCTCGGACGCGACTACGTCGTCCCGCCGCTGGAGGGCCTGTGGTGGGCCGAGGACATGGCGTCCTTCACCGCGGCACGCGACAAGTCACGGTGGGACTGGACGCTGATGATCATGGTCCCGGAATGGATCGACCAGGACATGTTCGCCGCCGCCGTCGAAGAGGCCGGGGCCAGGAACCGCCCGTCGCGTCTCGACGACACCCGGCTGGAGACGCTGTCCGAGGGGCGGTGCGTGCAGACGCTGCACGTCGGTTCCTTCGACGACGAAGCCGAGGTGCTGGCGCGACTGCACCATGAGTTCGTGCCGGGCAACGGATTGCGGATGGCCGGCAGACACCACGAGATCTACCTCAGCGACTTCCGCAGGGTCGCACCGGAGAAGCAACGCACCATCCTGAGGCAGCCGGTCACCATCGCCGCCGCGACGAGCGCGTAGGTGCGACGACGACCAACCCGCCTCGCCACCCTGGCCGGCCCGGTGAGCCGCCCATCACGACCACGGACGACGTGACGCGGTGGTCCGGCGGGCCGGTGCGGGCAGACGGAGGGGCCCCGCCCCCGGCGATCTCGCGATCGCGGGGACGGGGCCCCTCCGTCGTTCAGCGGGTCACTTGCCGCCGGCGAGCTTCTCCCGCAGAGCGGCGAGCGCCTCGTCGGTGGCCAGGGTGCCGGCCGGCTCCTCGGCCTGGCGGCTCGGGGCCGCGCTGGTCGAGGTGGTGGTGCCACCGGTGACGGCCGGAGCCGGGTTGGCAGCGGCCTCGGCGTCGGCGGCCCGGGAGGTCTGCACCTGCTTGGTGTGGGCCTCCCAGCGCTGACGCGCCTCGGCGTACTGCTGCTCCCAGGTCTCGCGCTGCTTCTCGTACCCCTCGAGCCACTCGCCCGTCTCCGGGTCGAAGCCCTCCGGGTAGATGTAGTTGCCCTCGGCGTCGTAGGTCGCGGCCATGCCGTAGAGGGTCGGGTCGAAGTGCTCCTCGCCCTCGACGAAGCCCTCGTTGGCCTGCTTGAGCGACAGCGAGATCCGGCGGCGCTCCAGGTCGATGTCGATGACCTTGACCATGACCTCGGAGCCCACCTGGACGACCTGCTCCGGGATCTCCACGTGGCGCTCGGCCAGCTCGGAGATGTGGACCAGGCCCTCGATGCCGTCGTCCACCCGGACGAAGGCGCCGAACGGCACCAGCTTGGTGACCTTACCCGGCACGATCTGCTGGATCGCGTGGGTGCGGGCGAACTGACGCCACGGGTCCTCCTGCGTCGCCTTCAGCGACAGCGAGACCCGCTCGCGGTCCAGGTCGACGTCCAGGACCTCGACCTCGACCTCCTGGCCCACCTCGACGACCTCGGACGGGTGGTCGATGTGCTTCCAGGACAGCTCGGAGACGTGCACGAGGCCGTCCACGCCGCCCAGGTCGACGAACGCGCCGAAGTTGACGATCGAGGACACGACGCCCTTGCGGACCTGGCCCTTCTGCAGCTTGTTGAGGAACTCGGTGCGCACCTCGGACTGCGTCTGCTCCAGCCAGGCCCGGCGGGACAGGACCACGTTGTTGCGGTTCTTGTCCAGCTCGATGATCTTGGCTTCGAGCTCGCGGCCGACGTACGGCTGCAGGTCCCGCACGCGACGCATCTCGACCAGGGAGGCGGGCAGGAAGCCGCGCAGCCCGATGTCGAGGATGAGGCCACCCTTGACCACCTCGATGACCGAGCCGCGGACGACGCCGTCCTCGTCCTTGATCTTCTCGATGGTGCCCCAGGCCCGCTCGTACTGCGCCCGCTTCTTGGAGAGGATCAGACGACCCTCCTTGTCCTCCTTCTGGAGGACCAGGGCCTCGATGTGGTCACCAACCGAAACGACCTCGGCCGGGTCCACGTCGTGCTTGATCGACAACTCCCGAGAGGGGATGACACCCTCGGTCTTGTAGCCGATGTCGAGCAGGACCTCGTCCCGATCGACCTTGACGACGGTGCCTTCGACAATGTCGCCGTCGTTGAAGTACTTGATGGTCTCGTCGATGGCGGCGAGGAAAGCTTCCTCGGAACCGAGATCGTCGTGGGTGACCCGGGTGGCGCTCGAGGGGGCCTCGATGCTGCTCGTCATGTGGGCGGTTGCTCCGGTCGGATGGTGTGTCACAGCAGGCTGGTGTCGCGGTGACCTGTTCGCGCCAGCGGATCCGTCGCCGGGCACACCGATAGATCGAGTGAGATCATGGAGTAACTCCGCCAGTGGTCCCGGAGACCGCGCACCTGCTCCCTGCCGAGGCACACGATCCGCGAGCGCATCGTCTAGCCTACCCGCTGCATTACCACAGCGTGCAAGCCCTCCCGTCCTCTCGCCGCCGCGCCACCTGCGAAAGCGGAGATATCGGCAGGAAGCAGCCCCAGGTGTCGCCTCCGTCACAACAGCCCCACCCGAGACGGTAGCGCCGCCCACATCGCGGCGCACCCCGGGGGCCGGCCGCCCGCCGTCGCGCCGGGTGGGCCCGGGGCCTAGCGTGAGCGGGTGGATGACGACAGCCGGGTGACCCGGCGCCGGGTGGCCGACGCCGAGGCGCGCCGGGCCAACCGCCGCTGGTGGGACGCCGACGCGGACGACTACCAGGCCGAGCACGGCGGCTTCCTCGGGGACGTGGACTTCGTCTGGTGCCCCGAGGGGGTGCGCGAGGCGGACGTACGGCTGCTGGGCGAGCTGACCGGGCGGCGGGTGCTGGAGGTCGGCTGCGGCGCCGCGGCCGCCGCGCGGTGGCTGGCCACGCGGGGCGCCCGGCCGGTCGCGATGGACCTCTCCGCCGGCATGTTGCGGCACGCCGCGCTCGCCGCCGGACGCACCGGCGTACGCGTGCCGCTGGTGCAGGCCGACGCGCTGGCGCTGCCCTTCGCCGACGCCGCGTTCGACACCGCCTGTACGGCGTTCGGGGCGATCCCGTTCGTGGCCGACTCGGCGGCGGTGATGCGCGAGGTGTTCCGGGTGCTGCGCCCCGGCGGCCGCTGGGTGTTCTCGGTGACCCACCCGATGCGGTGGATCTTCCTCGACGACCCCGGCGAGGGCGGGCTGACGGCCGTGCACTCGTACTTCGACCGTTCCCCCTACGTCGAGCAGGACGAGACCGGCGAGGCCACGTACGTCGAGCAGCACCGCACGCTCGGCGACCGGGTCCGCGAACTCGTGGGCGCCGGGTTCCGCCTGGTCGACCTCGTGGAGCCGGAGTGGCCCGAGGGGCACGAGGGGATCTGGGGGCAGTGGAGCCCCCTGCGCGGCCGCCTCTTCCCCGGCACCGCCATCTTCGTCGCGGAGCGGCCGGCGTCGTGACCGACCGGACACGAGGTGCGCTCCGGCCCGGCCGGGCGGGTCGCCGTACGAACCGGTCGCCAGCGGCGCCGAACTGATCGAGCTGTCGAACCGTTCGAGATCAGGCGTCCAGTCGCCGAGATCACCCGTACGCCGGTGCCGTCGTTTCCGCCCGGCGACGCCGGGTACCCGCGCGGCATGGCCGAGCAGAACGAGTTCCGCGAGGGTGACCACGTCTCGTGGGCCAGCCACAGCGGCCGGGCGTACGGCGTGGTCAAGGAGAAGATCACCGAACGGACGCACGTGCGCGGGCACACCGTGAACGCGTCCCCCGACGACCCGCAGTACCGGATCCGCAACGACGACTCGGGCCGGGACGTCGCCCACCGACCGGAGGTGCTGCGCCATGAGCAGGGCTGACGAGGGCCGGGACACCTACCGCGAGTTCACCGAGGCGGTCAACATGAAGCCCGGCGAGCTGTCGAAGTGGCTGGAGACCGACGAGTCGAAGCACGTCGGCTGGCGGAAGAAGGGCACCAGCGGCGGCGAGTCGGTCGGCCACGAGTCCGGCCGGAAGATCATCGGCCTGCTGCGGCGCAAGCGCACCGAACTCTCCGAGGGCGACTACCGGCACATGCGCAAGGTCGTCGGGTACGTCCGCCGGCACATGGCGCAGCGCCCGTCGGGCGACGTCCGCAACACCAAGTGGCGCTGGTCCCTGATGAACTGGGGGCACGACCCGCTCAAGGCCCCGCTCCCGGCGCCCGGCGGCCGGTCCAGGCAGGCCCTCGAGCGGCGCGGCGCCCCGCCGAAGGAGCGCCGGGGACCGGGACGCTGAGCCGCGCACGGCCGGACGCCGCCCGCGCCGGGACGCCGAGCCGCGCACGGCCGGACGCCGCCCGCGCCGGGACGCCGAGCCGGGGACCGCGTGCGGCCGCACGGCGCCGGCCGCGCCGGGACGCCGAGCCCGCGACCACGCGCGGCCGGACGCCGCCCGGCCGGCCGGGCGGACCGGCACCGGGCGCCGTCCGGCGGCGACGGCCCGTCAGTGGTCGGCGCTGTTCCAGTCGTGCCCCTCGCCGACGGAGACCTCCAGCGGGACCGACAGCGGGTACGCCCCGCCCATCTCCCGCCGCACCAGCGCCTCCAGGGTCTCCCGCTCGCCCGGCGCGACCTCGAAGACCAGCTCGTCGTGCACCTGGAGCAGCATCCGCGAGCGCAGTCCGGCCTCGCGCAGCGCGGTGTCGACGTGCAGCATGGCCACCTTGATGATGTCGGCCGCCGAGCCCTGGATGGGGGCGTTGAGCGCCATCCGCTCGGCCATCTCGCGGCGCTGGCGGTTGTCGCTGACCAGGTCGGGCAGGTAGCGCCGACGCCCCAGGATGGTCGAGGTGTAGCCGTCGTGCCGGGCGCGGGCGACGACCTCCTGGAGGTAGTCGCGCACCCCGCCGAACCCGGCGAAGTAGTCCTCCATCAGCCCGCGCGCCTCCTCGGCGGTGATGCCGAGCTGCTGGGAGAGGCCGAACGCGCTCAGCCCGTACGCCAGGCCGTAGTTCATCGCCTTGATCTTGCGCCGCTGGTCGGCGGTCACCTCGTCGAGGGGCACCGCGAAGACCGACGAGGCGGTGGCGGCGTGGAAGTCGGCGCCGGAGTTGAACGCCTCGATCAGCGCGTCGTCCGACGACAGGTGCGCCATGATCCGCATCTCGATCTGGCTGTAGTCGGCGGTGAGCAGGCACTCGTAGCCCTCCCCGACCACGAAGGCGCGGCGGATGCGCCGCCCCTCCTCCGTGCGGATCGGGATGTTCTGCAGGTTGGGCTCGGTCGAGGAGAGCCGGCCGGTGGCCGCCACCGTCTGGTTGAAGGTGGTGTGGATGCGGCCGTCGTCGGAGACCGACTTGAGCAGCCCGTCGACGGTCGTCTTGAGCTTGGCGACGTCGCGGTGGCGCAGCAGGTGGGCCAGCACCGGGTGCGGGTTCTGCGCGTAGAGCCACTGCAGGGCGTCGGCGTCGGTGGTGTAGCCGGTCTTGATCTTCTTGGTCTTGGGCAGGCCCAGCTCGCCGAAGAGGATCTCCTGCAACTGCTTCGGCGAGCCCAGGTTGAACTCCCGCCCGACCGCCGCGTACGCCCCCTGCGCGGCAGCCTTCACCTCGGCGGCGAAGTGCGCCTCCAACTCGGAGAGGTAGTGCGTGTCGGCCGCGATGCCGGTGCGCTCCATGGCGGCGAGCACCCGCATCAGCGGCAGCTCCACCCCGGCCATCAGCCGGGCGGACTGCTCACCGTCGCGGGACAGCTCGGCGTCGATCGCGTCGGCCAGGTCGAGGGTGGCCCGGGCCTGGAGCATGAGGTTCTGCTCCGCCTCGCCGTCGTTGCCGAGCCCGTCGAGGGTGAGCTGGCCGGTCTCCGGGGCGTCCACCCGCAGCTCGCGGTGCAGGTAGCGCAGCGCAAGGTCGGTCAGGTCGTAGGAGCGCTGGTCGGGGCGGGCCAGGTAGGCGGCGATCTGGGTGTCGCGCAGGATGCCCGCCAGGCCCCAGCCGTGCGCGGCGAACGCGAGCACGGCGGGCTTGCTGTCGTGCAGCACCTTGGGCCGCGCCTCGTCGGCCAGCCAGGCCGCCAGGGCCGCCTCGTCGGCCGGCTCCAGCGCGGCGGGGTCGAGCCACGCCGCCGCGCCACCGGCGGTCGCCAGGGCCATGCCGGTCACCGTGGCGGTGTGCCGGCGGTTGGGCCCGGTGTCGAGCTTCACGGCAACACCCACCGGGGTGCCGGCCGGCGCGTGCGTCTCCAGCCAGCCCGCCACCGCCCCGGGCGCGGTGAGCACCTCGCCGGTGAGGTCGAAGCCGGACTCGGCCTCCGGCTCCACCGCCTCCAGGTACTGGTAGAGCCGGTCGCGCAGGATGCGGAACTCGAGGGTGTCGAAGACCTGGTGGACCGCCTCGCGGTCCCATCCCTGCCAGCGGGCGTCCTCGGGACGCAGCGGCAGCTCCAGGTCGGAGACGAGGCAGTTGATCTCGTAGTTGCGGATCACGTCGGCGAGCCGCTCGCGCAGGCTGTCGCCGGCCTTGCCCTTGATCTCGTCGGCCCGCGCGATGACCCCGTCGACCCCGCCGTACGTGTTGATCCACTTCGCGGCGGTCTTCGGGCCGACGCCGGGGATGCCGGGCAGGTTGTCGCTGGTCTCGCCGACCAGGGCGGCCAGGTCGCGGTAGCGCTCGGGGGCGACGCCGTACTTCGCCTCGATCGCCGCCGGGTCCATCCGGGCCAGGTCCGAGACGCCCTTGCGCGGGTAGAGCACGGTGATCCGGTCGCCGACCAGCTGGAAGGCGTCCCGGTCGCCCGTGCTGATCAGCACCGACATGCCCTGGTCGCGGGCCTGGCAGGCGAGGGTGGCGATGATGTCGTCGGCCTCGTAGCCCTCCTTCTCCACCACCGGGATGCGCAGCGCCGCGAGGACCTCCTTGACCAGGCTCACCTGGCCCTTGAAGTCGGTCGGGGTCTCGCTGCGGCCGGCCTTGTACTCCGCGTACTTCTCGGTGCGGAAGGAGCGGCGGGAGACGTCGAAGGCGACGACGATGTGCGTCGGCTGCTCGTCGCGCAGCACGTTGATCAGCATCGACGTGAAACCGTAGACCGCGTTGGTCGGCTGCCCCGTCGTGGTGGAGAAGTTTTCCACCGGCAGGGCGAAGAACGCCCGGTATGCCAGGGAGTGTCCGTCGACGAGGAGCAGGCGCGGCGTCGTAGCTGTCACGCGAGCGACTCTAGCCGCCCGCCCCGACACTCCGGGACACCGGCACGGGCGCCGGCGCGGCCCGGGCGGGCCGCGCCGGCGTCCCGGTCAGAGCACCTTGGCGAGGAACGCCTTGGTCCGGTCGTGCCGGGGGTTGGCGATCACCTCGCGCGGGTTGCCGGACTCGACGACCACGCCGCCGTCCATGAAGACCAGCGAGTCGCCGACCTCCCGCGCGAAGCCGATCTCGTGGGTCACCACGATCATCGTCATGCCGTCGCGGGCCAGGTCCTTCATCACGTCGAGCACCTCGCCGACCAGCTCCGGGTCGAGCGCGCTGGTGGGCTCGTCGAAGAGCATCAGCTTCGGCTGCATGGCCAGCGCCCGGGCGATCGCCACCCGCTGCTGCTGGCCGCCCGAGAGCTGGCCGGGATAGTTGCCGAGCTTGTCGCCCAGCCCCACCCGCTCCAGCAGGGCGGCGGCCCGGTCCCGGGCGGCGGCCTTGGACTCCCGGCCCAGCAGCACCGGCGCCTCGGCGACGTTCTGCAGGGCGGTCATGTGCGGGAAGAGGTTGAACCGCTGGAACACCATGCCGATCGCCCGGCGCTGGGCGGCGACCTCCTTCTCCCGCATCTCGTGCAGCTTCCCGCCGCGCTCGCGGTAGCCGATCAGCTCGCCGTCCACCCAGATCCGACCGGCGTTGATCTTCTCCAGGTGGTTGATGCAGCGCAGGAACGTCGACTTGCCGGAGCCCGAGGGGCCCAGCAGGCAGCACACCTCGCCGCTGCGGACCTCCAGGTCGATGCCCTTGAGCACCTCGATCGACCCGAACGACTTGTGCACCTGCTCGGCCCGGACCATCGGCCCGGACTCCACCGCCGGCCCACCGGCCTGCGCCGGCACCGTCAGCTCGGTCATGCGCCGTCCACCTTCCCGGTCGTGCCGCCGCTCTCCGCCGCGATCCCGCGCAGCCTGGTCCTCGCCCGCCCGCTGCGCCCGACGCCCTTGGCGAAGTGCCGCTCCAGGTAGTACTGCCCCACCAGCAGCACGCTGGTCAGCAGCAGGTACCAGATGGTCGCCGCCACCAACATCGGGAAGACCTGGAACGTCCGGCTGCCGACGGCCCGGAGCTGGAAGAACAGCTCGGCCGAAACCGGCACGAAGGCGACCAGCGAGGTGTCCTTGAGCATCGCGATGGTCTCGTTGCCCGTCGGCGGAACGATCACCCGCATGGCCTGCGGCAGCACGATCCGGCGCAGGATCTGCCCGCGCCGCATGCCGAGGGCCTGCGCGGCCTCCGTCTGCCCCTCGTCGACCGACTGGATGCCGGCCCGCACGATCTCCGCCATGTAGGCGGCCTCCGACAGGCCCAACGCCAGCATGCCGGCGACGAAGCCGGTGAGGATGTCGACGGAGGAGAAGCCGAACAGCCGCGCCTCGAAGTCGTCGACCCCGAACAGGGCACCGATCTGCCGGTCGAAGGGCAGGCCGAACTCGATCCGGGCCCAGAGGATGCCCAGGTTGCCGAAGAGGATCGCCAGCACCAGCCGGGGCACCGCCCGGAAGAACCAGGTGTACGCCCAGGCGACGCCGCGCAGGACCGGGTTCTCCGACAGCCGCATGACGGCGAGCACGACGCCCAGCACGACACCGATCAGCATCGAGGTCACCAACAGCGCGATGCTGCCGCGCACCCCCTCCATGATCGGCGGGCGGAACATCTCGTCGACCATGAACGACCAGTTGAACGCCTTGTTCGTCACCAGCAGGTGGACGAACATGGCCACCAGCACCCCGATCACGGCGACGGCGACCCACCGCCCGGGATGCCGCACGGGCACGGCCCGGATGGGTTCCGGCCGTGCCCGCTCGGGTGTGTCTGTCTCGACCGACATGGTCAGCTGGTCGGGTTCAGCGCCGGGGTCGCGATGGCGCCGCCCTCGACGCCCCACTTCTTCAGCGCGGTCTCGTACGTGCCGTCGGCGATGACCGCCGCGACGGCCTCCTTCAGCACCTCGGCGAACGCGGCCTGGTCCTTCTTCACCGCGTAGCCGTAGGGGGCGGACTCGTAGATGTCGCCGAGCAGCTCCAGCTGGCCGTTGCTCTGCTTCACCGCGTACGCGCCGACCGGGGAGTCGGCCAGCATGGCGTCGTCCTTGCCGCTGACCACGGCGGCGGTGGCGTCGCTCTGCGCCTGGTACTGGTCGATGGTGATCGCCGGCTTGCCGGCCTCGGTGCACTTCTTCGACCGGGCCTTGATGTCGTCGAGCTGCACGGTGCCGACCTGCACGGCGATTTTCTTGCCGCAGGCGTTCTCGGAGTCGACCTTGGCCGGGTTGCCGGCCTTCGTCGCCCACTGGGTGCCGGCGGAGAAGTAGCTGACCATGTTGACGGTCTTCATCCGCTCGGCGTTGATCGTGAACGAGGAGACGCCGATCTCGTACTTGCCCGAGTCCACGCCGGGCAGGATCGAGTCGAACGGCGCCGACTCGTACTCGGCCTTCAGGCCGAGCTTCTGCGCGACGGCGTTGAACAGCTCGACGTCGAAGCCGACGACCGTCTTGCCGTCGGCGTCCAGGAACTCCGCCGGGGCGTACGTCGAGTCGGTGCCGACCTTGATCACGCCGTCGGCCTTGATGGCGTCGGGCACCTTCGCGGCCAGCGCCGAGTCGGCGGCGGCGGTGACGCTGGGACCGGCGCCGGGCTGCTCGGTGTTCTCCTTCTCACCGCAACCGGCGATCGAGAGGGCGAGCAACGCGGCACCCGCGGCGCCGAGCACGGCCCGGCGGCCACCAGTGATGTGGAAGATGTGGAACATGTCGTTCTCCTTGCGATGAGGGGTGGCGGCAGGTCAGGCCACGCCGAGGTATGCCTCTTTGACCGCCGGGTCGTGCAGCAGGTCCGCGCCGGTGCCGCTCTTGACGATCCGGCCGGTCTCCAGCACGTACGCCCGGTGCGCGCGGGCCAGGGCCTGCTGGGCGTTCTGCTCGACCAGCAGGATGGTGGTGCCCTGTTCGTTGATCTCCGTGATGATGTCGAAGATCTGCTGGATCAGCATCGGCGCCAGACCCATCGAGGGCTCGTCGAGCAGCAGCAGCTTCGGCCGGCTCATCAGCGCCCGGCCGACGGCGAGCATCTGCTGCTCACCGCCGGAGAGGGTACCGCCGGGCTGCTTGCGCCGCTCGGCCAGGCGCGGGAAGAGGTTCAGCACCCGGTCGAGGTCCTGGGCGATGCCGGCCCGGTCCCGCCGCGTGTACGCGCCCATGTCCAGGTTCTCCAGCACCGACATGCCCGGGAAGATGCCCCGGCCCTCCGGCGCCTGGCACAGCCCCCGCCTGACCCGCAGGTCGGCCCGGAGCTTGGTGATGTCCTCACCGTTGAACCGGATGCTCCCGGTGGCGACCGGCCGGATGCCGGAGATCGCCCGCATCGTGGTCGACTTGCCGGCGCCGTTGGCGCCGATCAGGGCGACGATCTCGCCCTCGTCCACCGTCAGGCTGATGCCGTGCAGCGCCTGGATCCGCCCGTACAGCAGGCTCACATCGTCGATCTCAAGCAGCATCGTCCGGCACCCCCAGGTACGCCGCGATCACCTTCGGGTTCTCCCGCACCTCGGCGGGCAGCCCCTCGGCGATCTTCTTTCCGAACTCCAGCACCACGATCCGGTCGGTGACCCCCATGACCAGGCGCATGTCGTGCTCGATGAGCAGCACGGTCACGCCGGTGTCCCGGATCTGCCGGATGAGCTGGAGCAGTTCCTCCTTCTCCGCCGGGTTGAAGCCGGCGGCCGGCTCGTCCAGGCAGAGCAGCACCGGGTCGGTGGCCAGCGCGCGGGCGATCTCCAGCCGCCGCTGCTCGCCGTAGGAGAGGTTGCGGGCGAACTCGTGCATCCGCTTGCGGATGCCGACGAACTCCAGCAGGCGCTCGGCCTTCTCCCGGCCCTCGCGCTCCTCCTTCCAGTACCGCGGCAGGCGGAACAGCGCGGAGATGACGCTGGTCTTGTGGTGCGCGTCCGCGCCGACCAGGACGTTCTCCAGGGCAGTCATCTCGGGGAACAGGCGGATGTTCTGGAACGTCCGCGCCATGCCCATCTTGGTGATCTGGTGCCGCTTCTTGCCGCTGATCTTCTCGCCGCGGAACCGGATCTGTCCCTGGGTGGGCTGGTAGATCCCGGTCATCGCGTTGAAGCAGGTGGTCTTGCCGGCGCCGTTCGGGCCGATCAGACCGAGGATCTCCCCCTTGTAGAGGGTGAAGTCCACCTCGTTCAACGCGACCACGCCGCCGAAGCGCAGCGTGACGTTGTCGACCTCCAGCAGCGGCTCCCGGGTGGGCACCGCCTCCACGGCCGGCGCGCCGGCCTGCGCCGGAACGGCCGGCGTCTGCTCGGTGTCACTCACCGACGGTCACCTCCTTGCGGCGGTCCTTGAACTCCGCCGCACGTCGTCGGTTCGGGATCAGGCCCTCGGGCCGGAAGATCATCATTACCACCAGCACCAGGCCGAAGAACAGGAACCGGTACTCGTACAGCTCGACGCCGAACAGCTCGATGCCGCGGAACCGCTCGATCATGTACGCCACCAGGCCACCGCCGACGATCGCGCCGACGATGTTGCCCGAGCCGCCGAAGATGACCGCGGCGAGGATGATGATCGAGTTCAGCAGCTCGAAGTTCTGCGAGTTGACGAAGTTCTGCTTGCCCGCGAAGAGCGCGCCGGCCAGGCCGGCGATCGCCGCGCCCGCCGCGAACGCCCACAGCTTGAACTTGAACGTCGGCACACCCATCAGCTGCGCCGCGTCCTCGTCCTCACGGATGGAGATCCAGGCGCGGCCGACCCGGCTGTGGGTCAGGTTCCGCACCCCGATCACGACCAGGATGATCACCGTGAGCACCAGCCAGTAGTACGGCCGGGCGTCGAGCACGCCGAAGACCGGCTTGCCGTCGGCGTACTGGCCGGGCGGGTGCGGGATCTGGTTGAAGCCCCGCTGGCCCTTGAGGAACTCCGAGCTGACCGCCCCGATCCGGATCATCTCGGCGAAGCCGAGCGTCACCAGCGCCAGGTAGTCGCCCCGCAGCCGCAGGGTCGGCGTACCGAGCATCACGCCCGAGACCATCGTCAGCGCGATCGCCACCGGCACCGCCAGCAGCCACGGCCACAGCGTCTTGATGTCGCTGCTCGGCGAGGTCAGCACCGCCACGGTGTACGCGCCGACGGCGAAGAAGCCGAAGTAACCGAGGTCGAGCAGGCCGGCGAAGCCGACCACGATGTTCAGCCCGACGGCCAGCAGCACGTAGATCGAGACGGTGAACATCACCTGCGTGAAGTTCGCACCGGGGGTCGGGATCGGCCCGAGGTACTGGTAGAACTCCTTGTTCGGCAGCGCGTAGAAGAACACGATCACCGCGGCCAGCAGCGCCCAGCGCACCCAGCGCGGCGCGCCGCGCCACCGTTCCCCGGCCGCCTCGCGGCCGGAGCGCACCTTCTCCAGGACGGTCGTCATGCCCGTGCCCTCCCCAGCGACTCACCCAGCAGACCGGTCGGCCGGAACATCAGCAACACCACCAGCAGCGCGAACGCGGCGAAGTCCTTCCACTCGCTGCCGAACAGGCCGGAGGCGTAGTTCTCCACGACGCCCAGCAGCAGGCCGCCGAGGAGCGCGCCGCGCAGGTTGCCGATGCCGCCCAGCACCGCGGCGGTGAACGCCTTCAGGCCGAGCAGGAAGCCGACGCTGTAGGTGAGGGTCTGGATCCGCACGTCGTAGAGCAGGCCGGCCACGCCGGCCATCGCGCCACCGGCGACGAAGACCATCATGATGATCCGGTCCTTGTTCACGCCCATCAGCGCGGCGGTGTTGGCGTCCTGGGCCACCGCCCGGATGCCGCGGCCGACCCGGCTGCGGTTGATGAACAGGTCCAGCCCGATCATCATCACCAGCGCGGACCCGAGGGTCAGCAGCTGGATCGCGTCGATCGGCACGCCGAAGACCTCGAACAGCGGCTTGGAGCTGACCAGCACCGGCGCGCCCTCCGGGCGGCGGCGGGTCCAGACGCCGAACGCCTCGGAGATGGCGATGGACGCGCCGATCGCGGTGATGAGGAAGGCCAGCGGCGGGGCGTTGCGCTTACGCAGCGGCCGGTACGCCACCCGCTCGATCACCGTCGCGGTGCCCGCCGAGGCGACCGCCGCCACGAGCATCGCCACCAGCAGGTAGAAGATGATCGTGCCGACCCCGCTGACCTGCGAGTCCTGGTTGAGGCCGAATCCGTTCCAGGTCCACAGCGCGGCGAACGCGCCGGCGATGAAGACCTCGGAGTGGGCGAAGTTGATGAGTCTCAGCACGCCGTAGACCAGCGTGTAACCCAGCGCGACCAGGGCGTAGATCGCACCCTGCGTCAGGCCGGTCGTCGTGAGTTCTCCGAAGTTGGAGAACAGTCCGTCGAAGTTCAAGGGAGGGACGCTCCATCAGGGTCTGGAGAGAAAAAGGGGGTGGGGGGGGGGGGGGGGGGGGGGAGCGAGCTCCCGGCCGCACCCGCGATCACAACTCAATCGCTGTAGCAGCGACCGGCGTCAGGACTTCGGGATCTCCTGGTCCGGGACGACCTTGCCGCCCTGGACCTTGAAGGCCCAGACCTTGACCTGCGCGGGGTCGAGCTCGCCGTTCTCGACGAACTTGTAGCTCGCCGCGACGCCCTCGCCGCTGTAGCCCTTCACGAACTCCAGCAGGCCCTCACGGGTGGTCTTGCCCGCCTTGATGCCGGCGAGCAGGATGTTCGCCGCGTCGTAGGCCGTGTCGCTGTAGGTGCCCGGGTCGGTGCCGGTGAGGGCCTTGTACTCCTGGGCGAAGGTGCCGCGCGCCTCGGTGGCCGGCTGGCACGGGCAGGTGAGGATGGTGCCCTCGGCCGCCGCCGCACCGGCGGAGGTGATGTACGCGGCGTCGTTCACGCCGTCACCGGCGACCAGCGGGGCGGTGACCCCGGCAGCGGTGAGCTGCTTGCGGATCAGGCCGGCCTCCTGGTAGTAGCCGCCGTAGAAGATCGCCTTCACGCCAGCGGCCTTGACCTTGGTGACCACGGCGGAGAACTCGGTCTGCTTGCCCTCGCCCTGGACCTTGTCGGAGCCGACGACCGCCGGGCCGAGCAGCTTCTTGACCTCGTCGGCCAGGCCGGCGCCGTACGCGGACTGGTCGTCGATGACGTAGACCTTGTCGGCCTTCAGCACGTTCTTGATGTAGTTGCCGGCCGCGGGGCCCTGGCTGAAGTCGTTGCCGACCGCGCGGAAGAAGGTCTTCCACTTCTGCTCCGCCAGGCTCGGGCGGGTCGCGGAGGGGGTGATGGTCACCAGACCGGCCTCGTTGAACAGCGGGCCGGCGGCCTCGGACTCACCCGAGTAGGCCGGGCCGACGATGCCGAGGATCTTCGTGTCGTCGATGGCCTTCTGGGCCAGACCCGGGGCCTGGTCCGGGCTGCCCTGCGAGTCCAGGGAGACCAGCTCGACCTTGCAGTTGGCGTTTTCCTTGTTGTACTTGTCGACGGCCAGCTTGACGCCGTTGTTCTCGTTGATGCCGAGCGCCGCCGAACTGCCGGTCAGCGCACCGAAGAACGCGATCTTGCTGCCACAGGCGTCGCCGCCGGACGCCGTGTCGTCGCCACCGCTGGAGCATGCGGTGCCGCCGGCGACGAGCGCCAGCATGGCCACCCCACCGATAACGCGCGCGAGCTTCTGCCTCAAGGCCCGAACCCTCCTCCGTCCCATGGTCCGAACCACCCGCTGCCTATTGGCCCTTGCGGGGGCGGACGAACCAGACCGTCGTCGCCGGTCTGGGGCCGGACGCTATCCCACCTTTCAGCTGTGATGAAAGCCCCAGGGGAGCGGGTTGACCGAACCGTTACACGGCGTGGCGGATTGGAAACGATCGCTGTAAGAACCGTCGGTCGTGAAAGCCTTTCACCTTCGTTTCGTCGGTAACGGGCCAACGCCCGGCGACCCCCTACCGATCGATGGTTGGCAACCCCACCCACCAGGCACGGGACTCCTGGCCGTCATCGGCGACCAACAGTATTCGATCTCCCCGAGCCGCCACCGACACCGCCGAGTTCCCGCCGTCCGGCACCGCGCCGGGCATCGCCATCGTCCGCCACGAATCCCCCGAATCGACCGAGTACCACAGTCCGTGACCGCCGCCGTCCCCCGTCACTGCCACCAGACCGCGCCCGGCCGCCACCAGGCCGTCGACCGACGACACCCCCGGCCCGGGCCCGCCGAACCCGCCGACCCGCCGCCACTCACCGCCGGCCAGCCGCCAGGCCGCGAACCCGTCGCGCACCGGACCCACCGCCACCAGCCCGCCGTCGCCGACCGACGCCACCCGCTGCGCCTGACCACGCCCGTCCGGAACCGGCAGCGCCACCCGCCGCCAGGCCCGCCCGTCGGCCGAGGACCAGGCCAGGGGCGCCAGCGCCGTCGCGCCCGGCGGCAGCACCGCCCCCACCACCCACCAGCCCGACGGCACGGCCACCGCGTCGTACGCCACCGTCCGGCCGCGCCCGTCGCCGGCGAGCTCCGGCACGCCCTCCCGGATGGTGAACCGCCCGCCGTCCGCGGACGTCCAGACCGCCGCCCCGTCGACCCGCGCCCCCGCGATCAACCAGCCCGCCGGCCCCGCCGCCAACCGGGCCACGCTCACCGCCCGCGGCCCGGCGTACAGCTCGAACGGGGCCGGCACCTCCCGCAGCGCGCCGCCCGGCTCCAGCGCCCAGGTGCCCGTGCGGGGGTTGCCGTGCACGCCGCCGTTCTTCGCCCCGAGCGCCGCCAACCGGTCCCCCCGACAGGCGGCCGCGTACAGCACGTGCTGCCGGCCGTAGAAGCTCGACGCCGCCACCGGCAGCGCCGACCACGAGGCGCCGTCGGCGCTGCTCCAGGCCGCCGGCCGGGTCTCCCCCGCCGCGTCGGCCAGCCCACCCACCACATACCACCGGCCGTCGCAGGCCACGGCGTCGCGCAGCAGCGGCCGACCGGCCGCGCCCGGCGGCGCGGGCAGGCTCAGCGCCTGCCACTGCGGGCGCAGCGGCTCGTCGGCGGGCTCCGCCGGGGCCCGGTCGCAGCCGGCCGACAGCACGGCGAGGACACCCAGCACCGCCACCAACCGCCGGATCCGCATGGGATCAGATGCTATCGATCGGTGGGCCCGGCGCGGAGCCCCCGCACGCCGATCCCGGCGTGTCGCGCCGCGTCAGGAGGCCGGCTGCGTGACCTCGCCGCCCGCGGTCTCGGCGAGGATCCGCTCGGCGACCTCCTTCATGGTCATCCGGTGGTCCATCGCCGTGCGCTGGATCCACTTGAACGCCTGCGGCTCGGTCATCCCGTACGTCGTCATCAGCGCGCCCTTGGCGCGCTCGACGGTCTTGCGGATCTCCAGCCGGTCGGTCAGCCCGGCGACCTCCGCCTCCAGGGCGGCGATCTCCGAGTAGCGGGACAGCGCGATCTCCACCGCCGGCACCAGGTCGCTCTTCTGGAAGGGCTTCACGAGATACGCCATCGCGCCGGCCGCCCGCGCCCGCTCCACCAGGTCGCGCTGGCTGAACGCGGTCAGGATGATCACCGGGGCGATCCGGGCGCCCGCGATCCGCTCGGCGGCGGCCAGCCCGTCCATGATCGGCATCTTGATGTCGAGGATGACCAGGTCGGGCTTCAGCTCCTCGGCGAGCCGGACGGCGGTCTCGCCGTCACCGGCCTCCCCGACCACCTCGTAGCCCTCTTCGACCAGCATCTCGGCGAGGTCCAGCCGGATGAGCGCCTCGTCCTCGGCGATCAGTACGCGCCTGCGCTCGGCGTCCGTCTGCGTCTCGGCCACGAGCCACTCCCACCATTGTTCCCGGCACGGCTACCACCCATGCTCCCGCATGAGCGTAGTCGGGTACAGTAAGCGGCACTCGCCGGGATGGTGGAACGGCATACACGGAAGTCTCAAACACTTCTGCCCGAAAGGGCTTGCGGGTTCGAATCCCGCTCCCGGCACCACTGTCATACAGCTGTTCCATGATGCGCGGGTGCACCCACCCGAGATGCGGGCCCGTGCCCGCGCCCTCCGCGCCCGAGGAAGCGACATCCGGTCGGTTGCCCGCGCCCTGTCCCTGCCCTACACCACCGTCTGGCACTGGTGCGTCGACCGGCCCGAGCCGCGCATAACCGGCACCGCCGCCCGCTGCTTCCGCTGCTCGCCCGATGTCGGCTACCCGACCGAACCGGCGGCCTACTCCTACCTCCTGGGCCTCTACCTCGGCGACGGTCATCTGGTCACCACCGACAGGGTGCCGGTCCTGCGGATCTACTGCGCCGACGCGTGGCCTGATCTGGTGGACCTCTGCGACGCCGCGATGAAGGCCGTGCTCGCGAACAAGGTCCAGCGGATACAGAAGAAGGGCTGCGTGGCGGTGCAGAGCACGGGCAAGCATTGGCCGTGTCTGCTTCCGCAGCACGGGCCGGGCAAGAAACATGAGCGGCCGATCGTCCTCCGCGACTGGCAGAGAAGGATCCTCACGGCGCACCCCGGCTACTTCCTGCGGGGCCTCTTCCACTCGGACGGGTGTCGAGTCAGCAACCGGGTGACGGTGCGCGGCAAGGCGTACGTCTACCCGCGCTACATGTTCGTCAACGAGTCGGCCGACATCATGGGCCTCTGCCAGTGGGCGCTCGACCTGCTCGGGGTCGCCTGGCGGATGAACCGCCGCAACTCCCTGTCGGTCGCGCGCCGCGAGGCGGTCGCCACCCTCGACCGCCACGTCGGCCCGAAGTCCTGACCCGCCCGTCCCCCGCTGTGCGACCCGCTCGGAGGGGCGGGCCACCGCCTCGCGACCGGCTGCCCGCCCGACCCGGCTGGCTTCGGCTCGCAGGGGCGGAAGTGCCGAGCTGCCGGGCGCGCGGAGACGCCGGCTCAGCCGAGTTCGGCGAGCGCCCGCGCCAGGTCCACGCGCAGGTCCTCCGGGTCCTCCAGGCCGACGGAGACGCGCAGCAGCCCGCCGACGGGCTTGGCCTCGCCCTCGACCGGGCGGTGGGTCAGCGACGCCGGGTGCTGGATGAGCGTGTCGACGCCGCCCAGCGACACGGCGTGGGTGATCAGCTGGCAGGCGTTCGCGACGGCGGCCGCGGCGGGCGCGCCGCCGCGTACCTCGAAGGCGAGGAGGCTGCCGGGGCCGGCCATCTGCCGGCCGACGAGCCCGGCGGGATCGTGCAGCGACGGGTGGTGCGTCCGCGTGACGGCGGGGTGGGTGGCGAGCCAGGCGGCGAGTTTCTCGGCGCCGGCCTGCTGGGCGCGGACCCGCACCGGCAGGGTCTGCAGGCCGCGGTGCAGCAGGTACGCGCCGAGGGGGTGCAGGATCGCGCCGGTGAGGGCGCGGACCTGGCGCAGCCGGGCGGCCCAGTCGGCGTCGCAGGCGACGACGCCGGCGAGGACGTCGCCGTGTCCGCCGATGCCCTTGGTGGCGCTGTGCAGCACGAGGGCGGCGCCGTGGCGGGCGGGCTGCTGGAGGACGGGGGTGGCGACGGTGTTGTCGACGAGCAGGGGGACGTCGCCGGCCGCCTGGGCGAGGGCGGCGATGTCGACCAGGTCGAGGGTGGGGTTGGCCGGGGTCTCGGCGATCACCAGGGCGGTGTCGGGGCGGACGGCGGCGGCGACCTCGTCGGGCCGGGCCCAGGTGACGGTGGTGCCGAGCAGACCGGTGGCGAGCACGTGGTCGGTGCCGCCGTAGAGCGGGCGGACGGCGACGAGGTGGCGCTTGCCGTCCCGGGTGGCGGCGAGCAGCGTCGCGGTGAGGGCGGCCATGCCGCTGGCGAAGGCGACGGCGTCGGTGGTGCCTTCGAGGTCGGCGAGGGCGGTCTCGAAGCGGGCGACGGTGGGGTTCCACAGGCGCTGGTAGACGGCGCTGCCGCCGGCGGGGAGGGTGCCCCCGGTGGCGAGGGTCTCGTACGCGTCGCCGCCGGCGTCGACCGAGGGCAGCGGATTGGTGGTGGAGAGGTCGATGGGTGGCACGTGGACGCCGAGGGCGGCGAGGTCGTCGCGGCCGGCGTGCACGGCTCGGGTGTCCACGGTCGTCATGCGGGAAGGATCGAACATAGCGTCGGAGCACGGCAAGTCATCCGAAGATGATTCGGTAAGGTTGCTTTCGATGGCCTGCCGATTCGATGGAGGATGTCTCCATGCCCCTTGCGACGAATGATGTGCGGCGGTTCGCGGCCCTGGACGACACCGACCGGGCGATCCTGTCGGAGCTGGCGGCCGACGGCCGGTTGCCGAACAACGCCCTCGCCGAGCGGGTCGGCGTGGCCCCCTCGACGTGCCTGACCCGGACCCGCGCCCTGCGGGAGTGCGGGGCGATCCGGGGGTTCCACGCGGAGGTGGACCCGGCGGCGGTGGGGCTGCCGTTGCAGGCGCTGGTGTCGGTGCGGTTGACCGCGCACGAGCGCGCGGTGGTGGACGCGTTCCGGGCCCGGTCGGTGCGGCTGCCGGGGGTGGTGTCGGTGTTCCACGTGGCGGGCGCGGAGGACTACGTGCTGCACGTGCGGGCCGCGTCGGCGGACGCGTTGCGCGACTTCGTGCTGGACCATCTGGCGGTGGACCCGGCGGTGCAGCACACCCAGACGAGCCTGATCTTCGAGCAGGCCCGGGGCCAGGGCTGAACGGCAGACCGCGGCGTGGCCTTGGTTGCCCCGGGGAACAATTCGGGGGCCGGGCGGGTTGGCCAGCTGTGTGATCAACGTACCGCTGTCTGTTCTTGACCTTGCCCCGGTCGCGGCCGGCGCCACGGCCGGCGAGGCCCTGCGGCACACCACCGAGCTGGCCCGCCGCACCGAGGAGCTGGGCTACCACCGGTTCTGGGTGGCCGAGCACCACAACATGCCGGGGATCGCGAGTTCCGCGCCGGCGGTGCTCCTCGCGCACCTGGCGGCGCACACGTCGACGATCCGGCTGGGCTCGGGCGGGGTGATGCTGCCCAACCACGCGCCGCTGGTGGTGGCCGAGCAGTTCGGCACCCTCGACGCGCTGCACCCGGGCCGGATCGACCTGGGCATCGGGCGCGCCCCGGGCACCGACCAGGTGACCGCGCTGGCGCTGCGCCGGACGATGGAGGGGCTGTCGGCGGAGGGTTTCCCCCGCGAGCTGGCGGACCTGATGAACTACTTCGACGGCGAGCGGCCGGGCCCGATCACCGCCACCCCCGGTCGCGGCCAGCAGCCGGCGATCTGGCTGCTCGGCTCCAGCGGGTTCAGCGCCCAACTGGCGGGGACGCTGGGTCTGCCGTTCTCGTTCGCGCACCACTTCAGCTCCCAGCACACGCTGCCCGCGCTGGCGCTGTACCGGCAGAGCTTCCGGCCGTCGCGGTGGCTCGCCGAGCCGTACGCGATGGTGGCGGTCAACGCGGTCTGCGCGGACACCGACGAGCGGGCGGAGTGGCTGGCGGGGCCGAGCGCGCTGTCGCTGCTGCGGCTGCGCTCCGGTCGTCCGGGCCCGCTGGTGACGCCGGACGAGGCGGCGACGTACCCGTACACGGAGATCGAGCGGGAGTTCGTGCGGCAGCGCCGGGAGGGGCAGGCGATGGGGTCGCCGGAGACGGTACGGCGGCAGCTCGGCGAGCTGCTGGCGCGCACCGGGGCGGACGAGCTGATGCTGACCACGCTGGTGTACGACGTGGCCGACCGGGTGCGCTCGTACGAGCTGATCGCGGCGAAGGTGGCCGGTGGCCTGCGCCGGAACGGCTGAAACACGATCTTCACGTCGCCGTCACCGGGGAGACGCGCGGGCCGCCTAGGTTTGTCCCCGGTGGTGGTACGGCATCTCCGGTCGGGACGGGTCGGGGATGCCGCGGTGTGGGGCACCGGGCCGCGGCTGTGCGGATTCCGCGGCCGCGGCCCGGTGCCTGTCCCACGCCGTCGCTGGCGCGAGCGCCGGCCGGGCGGGACGCGGTCCCGGCCGGTCGCCCGGGCGGGGTTCAGCGCAGGTAGACGTTCGGCGTGGGCGGGGTGGGCATCCCGTCGCCGAGGAAGAAGCCCGGGTGCGGGGGCTGGTTGTAGCCGGTGTTCTGCCAGGCGACCGCGACCCGGTACTGCGGGTCGTGCATCAGCGTGTGGATCCGGGTGTCGGTGGGTGCGGGCGTGGTGTGGATGCGCAGGGCCCGGCTGTCGCTGGTACGCCAGACGACCTCCTCCCGCCAGTCGCCGAACAGATCGGCGGAGAGCGCCGGGGTGGACTTGGTGCCGTTGTTGGCCGCCACTCCGCTGCCGGTGAGCAGGCGCGTGTCGCCGCCGGTGCCGTACTTGTCGATCCGGGTGCCGTCGAGCAGTTCCCGGACGGGGTCGCCGTCCCACCAGACGAGGAAGTTCGCCGACGACGGCCTGCGCCCGACGGTGGCTCCGGTGGTGCCGTAGAGGTTGTCCATGTGGGTGCCGGCGCCCCAGAACTCGGCGCCGGGGCTGCCCGCGTGGACGTCGGCGGCGACGCCCCGACCGGGGCCCTCGGCTCCCCCGTTGTTCGGCCGCTGCCAGACGACCTGACCCGTACGGGCGTCGTGCAGGTCGGCCGCCGGCTGGCTGCCGGACTCGTGGATGGTGAAGACCTCCAGGCCGGCGCGGTGCGGGACGAGGTCGCCGACGTGCAGGGCGTCGCCGTGGCCGAGGCCGGTGGCGTACATCAGGCGGCCGTTGTCGTCGACCGTGGCGGAGCCGTACACGATCTCCTGCCGGCCGTCGGCGTCGACGTCGGCGACCGAGAGGTTGTGGTTGCCCTGACCGGCGGCGGCGCCGTTGCCCGAGGCGTTCGAGTCGAAGGTCAACCGCTTGCGCAGGGTGCCGTCGCGGAAGTCCCAGGCGGCGATGACCGCGCGGGTGTAGTAGCCGCGGGCCATCACCAGCGAGGGGCGCTGCCCGTCGAGGTAGGCGGTGGCGGCGAGGAAGCGGTCGACCCGGTTGCCGTAGCTGTCGCCCCAGGAGGAGACGGTGCCGCGCGGGGGGTCGTAGTCGACGGTGGAGAGCGCCGCGCCGGTGCGCCCGTCGAACATGGTGAGGTACTCCGGGCCGGTGAGGACGTAGCCGCTGGAGTTGCGGTGGTCCGCCGTCGCGGAGCCGATGACCTGGCCGGTGCCGGAGCGGGTGCCGTCGGCGGTCTTCATGGCCACCTCGGCGCGGCCGTCGCCGTCGTAGTCGTACACCTGGAACTGGGTGTAGTGGGCCCCGGCGCGGATGTTGCGACCCAGGTCGATGCGCCACAGCCGGGCGCCGGTGAGGGTGTACGCGTCGACGTGGACGTTGCCGGTGTAGCCGGACTGCGAGTTGTCCCTGGCGTTCGACGGTTCCCACTTGACCACGAACTCGTAGCGGCCGTCGCCGTCGAGGTCGCCGACGCTGGCGTCGTTGGCGGCGTAGGTGTAGCTCTCCCCGCTCGGGGTGACCCCACCGGCGGGCACCTGCAGCGGCACGTCGAGGTGGCCGGCGGGGAACTGGAGCGCCGGCGCGGAGGGGGGCTGTTCCACGCCGGCGACGACGGCCCGCACGGTGTACGACGCCCCGCCGGCCGCCCCGGCGTCGAGCCAGGTCGTGGCGCCCGTGATCGGCGCGCTGTTCACCCGGGTGCCGTCGCGGTAGAGGTGGAACGACACCCCGGAGGTCTCCGTGCCGAGCAGCCGCCAGGAGACCAGGTTCCCGGTGCCGGAGCGGACGCTGACCAGCCCCCGGTCGAGGTCCTCCATCTGCTTCGCGCCGGGCGGCTCCGGGGAGGTCACCGGGCGCTGTCCCACCGTCGCCCAGTAGTCG
>NZ_JBPQTP010000013.1:0-93956 GCF_051386395.1 Micromonospora sp. URMC 106 | reverse complement strand
CGCCCCCCCCCCCCCCCCCCCCCCCCCCCCCCCCCCCGGCCCGGCCCTCGCCCGGGCGGCGGGGGCACGCGCCCGGCGGTACCGTGGCCGCTGTGACCCACCCCACCCCCGCGCACGATCCCCGCTTCGGTGAGCAGGGTGGCCTGCTCACCTACAGCGACTACCTGCGGCTGGCCGACCTGCTGGCGGCGCAGGTGCCGGAGTCCGACCCGGCCTCCCACGACGAGTTGCTCTTCATCACCATCCACCAGGTCTACGAGCTGTGGTTCAAGCTGCTGCTCTCCGAGCTGAGCGACGCCCGGGACCGGATGCTGGCGGGCGAGACCTACCTGCCCCGGGTGCGGCTGGAACGCTGCCACGTCGTGGAGCGGGTGCTGATCGGCCAGGTCGACGTGATCGACACGATGACCCCGCAGGACTTCCTGGCCTTCCGCACCAAGCTCGCCCCGGCGTCGGGCTTCCAGTCCGCCCAGTTCCGGGAGATCGAGTTCCTCTCCGGCCTGAAGGACCCGGACTACCTGCGCCGATTCCGGGGGCTGCCCGACGCGGAGCGGGAGCGGCTGGAGCGGCGGCTGGCCGAGCCGAGTCTCTGGGACGGCTTCCTGGCGGTGCTCGGCCGGTCCGGCTTCGACGTCTCCGAGGCGGAGGCGCGCTTCTCGGCGTACGCCACGATCGCCGCGGACCGGGAGCGGTTCGGGCCGCTGTGGGACCTCGCCGAGGCCCTCGTCGCGCACGACCAGGCGTTCTCGCTGTGGCGGGCCCGGCACGTGCTGATGGCCGAGCGGCAGATCGGCACCAAACCGGGCACCGGGGGCTCGGCCGGCGGGGCGTACCTGCGCTCCCGGGTGGAGACCCGGTTCTACCCCGAGTTGTGGGAGCTGCGCAGCCGGCTCTGAGGCAGCGGAACTCCGCCGCGGACTGTCTCGCGCCGACAGTGCACATAGGAAGCCCTACCGGGTGGCGAAACCGTGAAATCCTGGACGCCACGACGGCAAAGTGGCAGCGTGAGGGGCATGGCGGATTCCGGAGTCAACCCCACGGCGGCGGCCCTGCTCGGGCTGCTCCATGAGGGCCCCATGACAGGTGGCCAGTTGATGGCCGCCGCCGAGCGCCGGCTGGCGCCGTACTGGTCGATGACCCGTAGTCAGGTCTACCGGGAGTTGCCGGTGCTGGCCGAGCGGGGCCTCGTCCGGATGGGCAAGCCCGGGCCGCGCTCCAGCCAGCCGTACGCGATCACCGCAGCCGGGAAACGGACGTTCTCCCGCTGGTTGGCGGAGGATCCGGGGCGGGACACGATCCGCAACCCGATCGCCCTGCGGATCGCCTTCGGCAACCTGCACTCGGCCAGCCAGCTGAAGAACCTCCAGGCCGCGGCGAACGAATACCACACCGAGGCGCTCGCCAAGGTCCGCGAGCAGGTCAAGAACGCCAAGAAGGAAGGCGAGACGTACGACGCCAGCGCGCTGGAGTTCGCCGTCGCCTACCACAAGGCGGCCCTGTCCTGGCTGAAGAGCGCCCCGGTCGGCTGACCGCCCGACGCCGCCCGGCCCCGTCCGTCGAAGGCAGCACGACACCCTTCCGGCTCGTGACGACGGGACGCGCACGCCCACCCCGCGCCCGAGCGCGGTGACATCTTTCCGCTCGTGACCGCGGGGCTCGCACGCCCACCCCTCGCGCGCGCAGTACCCTTGTCTGTCGTGACCGCTGCCGATTACGCCGAACAGCTCAAGGACCTCGACGCCACCCTGCGCAACATCGAGTCGGTGCTCGACATCGACCGGCTGCGGGAGGACAAGGCCCGCCTGGAGCAGGAGGCCTCCGCGCCCGACCTGTGGGACGACCAGGCCAAGGCGCAGCAGGTGACCTCGCAGCTGTCGTACGTCAACGGCGAGATCAGCAAGCTGGGCAGCCTCCGCTCCCGGCTCGACGACGCCGGGGTGCTGCTGGAGCTGGCCGAGGCGGAGTCCGACCCCGGGGTGCTCACCGAGGTCGAGGCGGAGATCGCCGGGCTGACCAAGGCCATCCAGGAGATGGAGGTCCGCACCCTGCTCTCCGGCGAGTACGACTCCCGGGAGGCGCTGGTCGCCATCCGGGCCGGCGCCGGCGGCGTGGACGCGGCGGACTTCGCGGAGATGCTGCTGCGGATGTACCTGCGCTGGGCCGAGCGGCACGGCTATCCGACGGAGGTCTACGAGACCTCGTACGCCGAGGAGGCGGGCCTGAAGTCCGCCACCTTCACGGTGAAGGTGCCCTACGCCTACGGCACGCTCAGCGTGGAGTCGGGCACCCACCGGCTGGTCCGGATCAGCCCGTTCGACAACCAGGGCCGCCGGCAGACCAGCTTCGCCGGCGTCGAGGTGCTGCCGGTGGTGGAGCAGACCGACAGCATCGAGATCCCCGAGAACGAGATGCGGATCGACGTCTACCGCTCCTCGGGCCCGGGCGGGCAGAGCGTCAACACCACCGACTCCGCGGTCCGGATCACCCACATCCCGACGGGCATCGTGGTCACCTGCCAGAACGAGAAGTCGCAGTTGCAGAACAAGGCGTCCGCGCTGCGGGTGCTCCAGGCCCGGCTGCTGGAGCGCAAGCGCCAGGAGGAGCAGGCCAAGCTCCAGGGCCTGAAGACCGACGCCGCCGGCTCGTGGGGCGACCAGATGCGTTCGTACGTGCTGCACCCGTACCAGATGGTGAAGGATCTGCGGACGGAGCAGGAGACCGGCAACCCGTCCTCGGTCTTCGACGGCGATCTGGACGCCTTCATCGAGGCCGGCATCCGGTGGCGCAAGCAGCAGCAGATGGCCGGCGACTCAGCGTGATCATGCGCGGGCGGAGCGCGTCGTCGATCTTCGCGATCCGTGGCAAATAGATGACGCGACTCGCAACGGCGGGGCGTGGGGCTTGGCTCTTCGGTTACACCGCGTAGACTCACCACCCGTGATTCAGCTTGAGCAAGTGACGAAGACGTACCCGAAGGCGTCCCGGCCTTCGCTCGACAACGTGTCCGTCTCGATCGAGAAGGGCGAGTTCGTCTTCTTCATCGGTCCATCCGGCTCCGGCAAGTCCACCATCATCAAGCTGCTGCTGCACGAGGTCTCGCCCAACAAGGGCCGGGTCATCGTCAACAGCAAGGACGTCACGTCGATGCGCTCGTGGAAGCGACCCCACTTCCGGCGTTCCATCGGCTGCGTGTTCCAGGACTTCCGGCTGCTGCCGAATCGCACCGCCTACGAGAACGTGGCGTTCGCCCTCGAGGTGATCGGCAAGACCAAGGCGGTCGCCCGCCGGGTCGTGCCGGAGGTGCTGGAGCTGGTCGGGCTCGGTGGCAAGGAGCACCGCTACCCGCACGAGCTCTCCGGTGGTGAGCAGCAGCGGGTCGCCGTCGCCCGGGCGTTCGTCAACCGCCCGCTGATCCTGCTCGCGGACGAGCCGACCGGAAACCTGGACCCGGACACCTCGATCGAGATCATGCGCCTGCTGGACCGGATCAACCGCACCGGCACGACCGTCGTGATGGTCACGCACGACTCCAACATCGTGAACCAGATGCGCCGTCGGGTCATCGAGATCGAGAGCGGCCGCATCGTGCGCGACCAGGCCCGCGGCGTCTACGGCTGAGCCGACGCCACCCCTGCGCAGCCTGACGACGAACACCTCATGCCGGAGACCCGGAGGAAATCCCGATGCGCGTGAAATACGTCCTGTCCGAGGTACTGGTCGGACTGTGGCGCAACGTGACCATGACCATCGCGATGATCATCACGATGGCGGTCTCGCTGACCATGCTCGGCGCCAGCGGTCTCATGTACCGCCAGGTCGACGACATGAAGGACCTCTACTACAAGAACATCCAGGTCTCGATCTTCCTCGACCAGGAGGTGAGCCCCGAGCAGCGTGACGCGCTGGACGCCAAGCTGAAGGGCGACCCGCTGGTCAAGGAGGTCATCTACGTCAACAAGGACGAGGCGTACAAGCGCTTCCAGGAGATGTTCCAGGACGCTCCGGACCTGCTCAGCGCCGTCAAGGCGGACAGCCTGCCCGAGTCGTTCCGGCTCACGCTGAACAACCCCGAGCAGTACAAGAGCATCTACGACCAGTACAAGGACGCCGAGGGGGTCGACGAGATCGTCGACCAGAGCCGGCTGCTGGACAAGATCTTCGACATCCTCACCTCGATCCAGAACATCGCCCTGGCCGCCGCCATCGTGATGGCCGTCGCCGCGCTGCTCCTGGTCGCCAACACGATCCAGGTCGCCGCGTACAGCAAGCGGCGTGAGGTCGCGGTCATGAAGCTCGTCGGCGCGTCGAACTGGTTCATCCAGGCGCCGTTCGTGCTGGAGGCCGTGGTCGCCGGCCTGATCGGCTCGCTGCTCGGCCTGGTGGCCCTGATCGCGGCGAAGTACCTCCTCTTCGACGGGTCGCTCCAGGCGCTGCAGGGCCTGCTGTCCCCGGTGAGCTGGGGCGACATCCTGGTGATGTTCCCGCTGATGGCCGGCGTCGGTGGCCTGGTCAGCGCGGTCACCGCCTGGGTCACCCTCCGCTTCTACCTGCGGGTCTAGCCTCCGTACGGCTCGACGGGCCCTTCCGCGCCAGGAATAAACGGCGCGGGAGGGTCCTTGTCGTTCGGGTAGCATGATCTCCGCCCCGCGGCCGGTCGCCCGGGCGCGGGTTCACACGGAAAGGGGGTGGCGCCGATGCCACGGGAAAAGGGACGCAAGGTCGTCGCCTCCAACAAGAAGGCCCGGCACGACTACTCGATCCTCGACACCTACGAGGCGGGCATGGCGCTGACCGGCACCGAGGTCAAGTCGCTGCGGGCCGGGCGCGCGTCGCTGGTCGACGCGTTCGCGCAGGAACGCAACGGCGAGCTCTACCTGCACGGGATGCACATCCCCGAGTACACGCAGGGCACGTGGACCAACCACGAGCCCCGGCGGACCCGCAAGCTGCTGCTCAAGCGGCTGGAGATCGACCGGCTGATCGGCAAGACCCGCGAGGGCGGCCTGACCATGGTGCCGTTGCAGGTCTACTTCTCCGACGGCTGGGCGAAGGTGGAGATCGCCCTGGCCAAGGGCAAGAAGTCGTACGACAAGCGGCAGGACCTCGCCAAGCGGGACGCGGACCGGGAGATCGCCCGGGTCACCGGCCGGCGCGGCAAGGGGATGGATGACTGATCTGTCTGTCTTTGTCCGGCTCGGCGCGCCGAGCCGGGCCTCGGGATGAAACCCGTTGCGGCAGGCGTTAGGCTTGGTGGAGCCGCCGACAGGGGCGGCCCGTCGAGGGGGTGACTGGTTTCGACTTCGTACGTTGCGGCAGGGGAAGCGAGCCGAGGAAGCCGACGTCGTCTCGAGAATCGTTCGTCGGAAACCAATAAGCGCCAAGAACAATCGCGCTGACTTCGCTCTCGCCGCCTGAGGCGAGTAGCGAGTCTGTCGGCCTGGGAGCGCCTTCGACCCAGTTAGCCGGCATCAGCTAGAAGGCTGGCCAATCGGACCCGGTCGCGGGGTCCGTGCGGCGAGATCAATCAGCGACTGGGCCCGTCACACCGACTCGCTCGCGTGATCGGAGGGGCCGAGTAGAGGCACAGCGAGCTGCGCTCGGAGAAGCCCTGACAAGGCGGCGAAGGACCCGGGTTCGATTCCCGGCACCTCCACCACCAGTCGATGCGCCCCGGTCCACCGGACCGGGGCGCATCGTCGTATCCGGGCCCGGTAGGCGGGGCCGGTGGGGCGCAAGGGCCGCCTGTTGCCACCGGGACGGATGTGGCGGCACCGCCCCTGGACAGGGCAAACGCGAGGGTCCACCATCGCTGTACGCGCTCAGACGCGACGCGGGAGGTGCCCATGGTCACCGGTCCGATCCAGCAGCCGTCCACCGTCACCGGGCCACCCACCGCGCGCCGGCCCTCCGGCACCCCGCTGGGTGACCTGCGCGCCCTCATCCGGGCCCTGGCGGCCCCGCCGGCCGAGCCGCGCTGGCGGGAACGGGTCCTGCTCCGGCTGGGCCCCGTGCGGCAGGGCTTCGCGGAACACGTCCGGGTCACCGAGGGACCCGCCGGCCTCTACGCCGAACTGCTCGGGCAGGCGCCCCGCCTGGAACGCGGGGTGCGGCTGCTGGCCCGGGAGCACCTCGCGATCGCCGCCGCGCTGGCCGCCCTGCACCGGGCGGCGGAGCTGCCGGAGGCGTCGGCCGACGACCTGCTCGGCCGCGCCGGGCACCTGGTGCGCGCCCTCGCGCGACACCGGCAGCGCGGCGCGGACCTCCTCTGGCAGGCGTACGAGACGGATCTGGGCGGAGAGACCTGAGGGCGCGGGAACCGGCGGCGGCGCCCCGGCGTCCAACCGACATGCGCCGTACCGCCGCCCTGCTGGGCCTGCCTCTGCTGATGATCGTCGCCGGTTGCGCCCCGGCCGGTTCCGAGCCGACGCTGACCGACTCGGAGCCCCGCCGGGACGCGTTCACGTCCAGGGCCACCGAGGTGGCCGCGGCGTGGCGGCCGGGCCCGGCGTGGACGACCGGATACCTGCCGTTGCAGGACCCGACGGTCCTGGTGGGCGATCCGGGCTTCACCCCGGACACCGAGGCCGCCTTCCGCAACGGCTGGTACCGCGACCAGGTCGACCTGTCCGCCGCGAAGCCCGCCGACGGCACCGTCCGGTTCCCGGACGGCTCCCTCACGGTTCCGTTGATCAGCGCGGCAGAGGCCTACGGGCAGCTCGACCAGGGCGATCCGCCGCCGTGCGGTGGCCGGCCGAAGGGCCCCGCCGGGCCGAAGTTCCCCGGCCGGCCCGGCGCCGGCGGCCCCACCGTCGAGCCGGGGCCGGACGGCCCGGTCAGCAGCACCCCGTTCACCGCCTGCGTCCCGCTGACGGTCACCGCCGCGAAGCTGGGCACCGCGCCCGTGCGCACCAGCCGCGGCGAGGCGCAGGTGCCGGCGTGGCTCTTCACCGTCGAGGGGCTCTCCGCGCCGGTGGCCCGGATCGCCGTGGCGCCGTCGGCCGTCGCCGCCGCGCCCGAGCCGACCGCGCCGGCGAACCCCGCCCCGCAGGGCGTGGTCGGCGCCCAGGACCTCCGGTCCGTCGACGGCGCCACGCTGACCTGGCGGCTCGGGGTGGGTAGCTGCGACACCGCGATCACCCCGCTGGTGCAGGAGCGCGACGACGTGGTGGTGGTCGGCGGCGGCGTCACCACCGCCACCGGCCCGTGCAACGCGATGATGAAGCTCGAACCGGTCACCGCCACGCTGAAGGCGCCGCTCGGCGACCGGCCGGTGCTCGACGTGCTCACCGGCGCGCCGCTGCGCCTCACCGCGAGCTGACGCCGGCGGCCCACCGACCGGATCGCCGCGCGGAGCGGGTCGGTGCGGGCGGGGCGGCGGGTCACAGGAGCCGGGGCACCTCGGTGCTGACCGGCACCGGCAGCACCGTCGGGCCGTCCGCCCGCAGTCCGGCGGCCAGCGCGTCGCCGAGCTGGTCCGGGGTCTCCACCACCGCCGTCGTGCAGCCGTAGCCGCGGGCGATGGCGGTGATGTCCAGCCCCGGCAGGTCCAGCCCGGGCACCCCGGGCGTCTGCTTGAAGTCGGCGAAGGCCTTCAGGATGGCGTACTGCTGGTTGACCGGCACCACGACGACCAGCGGCAGCCGCAGCCGCGCGGCGGTCCAGAGGGCCTGCACCGAGTAGTGGAACGAGCCGTCCCCGATGACCGCGACCACCGGGCGGCCCCGGCCGGTGTCGCGCTGCGCGAGCGCGATGCCGACCGCCGCCGGCAGGCCGTACCCGAGGCCCCCGCTGGCCATCGTGACGTACGACCCCGGCCGGGTGCTGCGCAGCCGCCGGCGCAGCGCGGGCAGGTTCGAGGGCGACTCCTGGACCAGCACCCCGTCGGAGGGCCAGTGCCGGGCCAGGGCCGCGAAGAGCGCGTCCGGGGCCAGCGGCAGCCCGTCCGGCGGCGGGGGCGGGGCGGGGCGCGGCGGCGGCGCCGGCCGGTCCGCCGCCGACAGCAGGTCCACCAGGGCGGCCAGGGTCAGCCCCGCGTCGCCGAGCAGGCTGTCGCCCACCGGGGCGCGGGCGGCCTCGTCCGGGTCGTCGGTGACGTGCAGCAGGCGGGCGCCGGCGGGGAGGTGGTCGCCCGGCACGTGCGGGTAGTAGCGGAACACCGGCGCGCCCACCACCAGCACGGTGTCGTGCCCGTCCAGGGCCTCCGCCAGCGGTCCCATCGCGAAGGGGAGCACCCCGCGGAAGTGCGGGTGGTCCTCGGGGAAGGCGGCCCGTTCCGGGGCGGGAGCCGACCAGACGGGCGCGGCGAGCCGCTCCGCCAGCGCCACCGCGGCCGGCCACCCGCCGGCCCGGTCCACGGCCGCGCCGAGCACCAGCGCGGGTGCCTGGCTGGCGGCCAGCACGGCGGCGAACTCCCGCAGCCGCTGCGGGTCGGGCGCGAACCGGGTGGCCACCGTACGCACCGGCGGGGGCGGGCCGGCGGGCTGCGCCCAGTCGTCGAGGGGGAGGGAGAGGAAGACCGGCCCGGCGGGCGGCTGCACGGCGGTCGCGTACGCCCGCATCAGCGCCGCCGGAACGTCCTGCGCCCGGACGGGCTCGTGGCTCCACTTCACGTACGGCTGGGGCAGCTCGGTGGCCCGCCGGCTGGTCAGCCGGGGCTCGAGCAGCAGCATGTCCCGGGTCTGTTGGCCGGCGGTGACGATCAGCGGGGTCCGGTTGTGCCACGCGGTGACCAGGTTGCCCATGCCGTTGCCCGTGCCGGGCGCGGTGTGCAGGTTGACGTGCGCCGGCCGGCCGGTGGCCTGGGCGTAGCCGTCCGCCATCCCGACCGCCGACGCCTCGTGCAGGGCGAGCACGTAGTGGAAGTCGTCCGGGAAGTCCCGCAGGAACGGCTCCTCGGTGGAGCCCGGGTTGCCGAAGACGGTGGTCAGGCCGAGGGCACGCAGCAGGTCGTACGTGGTGTCGCGGACCGTTGCCATCGCCCCTGAATCTATCGGGGCGGCTCGGGCATCTCGGGCTTTTCGCCGCCGCCCGTCCCTCAGGGCAGGGTGATGGGGAGCGTGATGCCCTCCAGGGCCCGGCCGCAGTCGCAGTCCCGCTCGGCGGGCAGCGCGGCGATCGCCTCCAACAGCAGGCCCCGCAGCCGGTCGGTGTTCTCGCCGAAGACCCGGAACACCTCCTCGTGCGTCACCGCTTCGCCGCCCTCCACGCCCGCGTCGTGGTCGGTGACCAGGGCGATGGAGGAGTAGCAGAGGGCCAGCTCGCGGGCGAGGACCGCCTCCGGGTGCCCGGTCATGTTGACCACCGTCCCGCCCATCGAGGCGTACCAGCGCGACTCGGCGCGGGTGGAGAAGCGCGGGCCCTCGACCACCACCACCGTGCCGCCGTCCACCGCCGGGACGTCCCGCCGGGCCGCCGCCGCGAGCAGCGTGCGCCGACCGGCCGGGCAGTACGGGTCGGCGAACGAGACGTGCACCGCGCCCCGGTCGAAGTAGGTCTGCGCCCGCCCGCTGGTGCGGTCGATGAGCTGGTCCGGCACCACGAAGGTGCCCGGCCCGAGTTCCGGCCGCAGCCCGCCCACCGCGCAGGGGGCGAGCACCTGGCGTACGCCGAGGGAGCGCAGCGCCCAGAGGTTGGCCCGGTAGGGGATCAGGTGCGGCGGGTGGCGATGGTCACGGCCGTGGCGGGGCAGGAAGGCCACCCGCCGGCCGCCCACCTCCGCGACGGTGACCGC
The DNA here is from genome assembly GCF_051386395.1 of Micromonospora sp. URMC 106. NCBI lineage: Bacteria > Bacillati > Actinomycetota > Actinomycetes > Micromonosporales > Micromonosporaceae > Micromonospora > Micromonospora sp. URMC 106. The sequence continues at coordinate 84,226 of NZ_JBPQTP010000013.1, read as the reverse complement.
GTCGGACGGCGGCCCGTACGGCGTGTCCACCTCGTGCTCGGTCGCGCCGTCGAGCAGCGCGTAGAGCCCCGAGCCCCCGATCACCGCGACTTCCGCCGTGACACCCATCGGTCCTCCCTCATGTCTGTCGATCACCCGACCGTCAGACCTTAGCCACCGCCCCGAGGGCAGGCTATGGTGCCAGGCATGGCGTTGACAGCGCGGATGGCACCGGTGCCCCCGGGCGTCCCGGTGCGGTCGGTCTGACGGGTGTCCGGCATGCAGGGAGAGGGGCAGGCGATCGGCGGGCGGGCTACGGGGTCGATGACCGGGCGGCTGCTGGTCGCGACGCCGGCGCTCAAGGACCCGAACTTCGACCGTACGGTCGTGCTGCTGGTCGCGCACGAGCCCGGCGGCGCCCTCGGCGTGGTGCTCAACCGGGCCACCGAGGTGCCGGTCGCCGACGTGCTCGGCGACTGGAGCGACCTGGCCCGCGATCCGGCGGTGCTCTTCGAGGGCGGGCCCGTGCAGCCCGACTCGGCGATCTGCCTGGCCCGGATGCGCCACCCGGTGCAGCGGCTCAAGGGCTTCCACCAGGTCTCCGGCGCGGTCGGCACCCTCGACCTGTCGGTCGACCCGGAGCGGCTGCGGGAGGGCATCAGCGGCATCCGGGTCTTCGCCGGCTACTCCGGCTGGGGCTCCGGCCAGCTTGAGCAGGAGATCGAGGACGGCTCCTGGTTCGTGCTGGACGCGCTTCCCGGCGACGCCTTCGTCGACCGGCCCGACGACCTGTGGCCGATGGTGCTGCGCCGGCAGGGCGGCATGATGGCGGCGGTCGCGCACTTCCCGCCGGACGTGGCGCTCAACTGAGCCGCCGGCGGGTCAGGACCCCGCGAGATGACCATGCGGCGGGGGCTGTGTATAGTTCTCTCGTGCCCGGGCGACCGGGACGAGGCAAGGGGCCGTGGCGCAGCTGGTAGCGCACCACACTGGCAGTGTGGGGGTCAGGGGTTCGAGTCCCCTCGGCTCCACCCTTGCGAAACGCCCTGGTGCGGGACATGATCCCCACCAGGGCGTTTTCGTTCCCGTCGCCCTCGGCCCGCCCGGTCGTCGAGGTGCTCGGCACGTCAGGCGTCGTCAGTGCCAGTTGTGGAACTCGAGCACCTGGCAGAGCAGGACGGCTCCGCCGGTGCGGGCCGACAGTTCTTCGGCGTCGCGCAGCGCGAACCGGACCGGCCAGTTCGCGCCGAACCGCAGGGGGCGTCTCGTGTCCGTGGCCGGCAGGAGCAACTGGTACGGCTGTAGCGGCCCGCGTGGGGTCCGTCGATTCTCCTCCGGCCACAGCCGCCGCTGCTGCCCGCCGTGATAGAGCGCGATCCGGGCCATCAGGCTCAGGGTGCTGTAACCCATCGGTATCGCGCGGTGGAGCTCGTCGGCGGACGGTACGCGATCGGCCGGAAACACCCGCGACGGCTGCTCGTGCGCCCAGTACAGCAGGCCGGGCCAGGGCAGCGCGCTGTCGAAGGGGTTGCCGCCGTGCGCCGGCCAGTCGATGCCACGGTGCGCGCCGGCGACGTCGTCTGCGTCGGCGGTCACGCCGTTGGTGTCCACGACCGTGACTGTACCGAGGAGGCGGAAGCCGGCCCCTGCTGCTGGTGCCGGCGGACGCGGGTGCGGGCGCCGCGCGGCCAGGGTTTGCCCTCGGACGCAGCAGACCGCGCTGGTTCCGCGTTCTTATGGGCATGAACCGCGGGAGATCTCATGGATCCTGAGAGCCGGCAGGACTTCACCGCCTTCGTGGAAGCACGGTCGCCTGCGCTGTTTCGTACCGCGTTGGCCCTGACCGGTCACCGACAGCAGGCCGAGGACCTGTTGCAGACGGTGCTGGCCAAGGCGTACCGCCACTGGGGGGACGTTCGTCACGGGCGCCCTGAGGCGTATCTGCGCAGGGCCCTGTACCGCCAGCAGGTGAGCTGGTGGCGTCGGCCGATGCGGGGTCGCGAGGTGACCACCGGGCGGCTGCCCGACCCGCCCGGCGCCGACCCCACCGAGCAGGTCGACCTCAGCCTGGCGTTGCGGGAATCCATGAAGAGGCTGGCGCCGAAGCAGCGGGCAGTGCTCGTCATGCGGTACCTGGACGACCTGCCCGACGAGAAGATCGCCGAAATCCTGCGCTGCCGGCCGTCGACGGTACGCAGTCAGGCCACCCGAGCCCTCGACCGACTCCGCGCGCTCTGCCCGGAACTAGACCACCGTCAGGAGGTCCACCAGTGAGCACCCGGCTGGAAACCGCTGTTCGCGACGCGCTCGACGAACTCGCCGACGCCGCTCCGCCACCCCACCTGGCCCAGGGCGCGATCCGCCGGGCCAACCGGCAGCGGGTGGCGCGGTTCGCCGTTGCCGGAGTCGCCGCGGTCACGGCGGCGTTCGTCGTCGTACCGTTGGCTCTCGGTGGCCCGGCCGGGACCGATCGTGCCCCGGCACCCGACGTCGCCGGCCAGTTGCCGGTCACCAAGCCCTTCGTCGTGACGGCCTACGGTGGCGTCGACGGTGCGGCGGATCTGGGCCCGGCGGACGACTACTCGCTGCTGCTCGACCCCGCGACCGGCAGCTACGAGAAGATCCCGTACAACCAGGCCGTGCCGTCTCCGGACGGCGGCCAGGTGCTGGTGCACCAGGGGGACAACAGCAGGGCGCATCCGTCGAGGAGGGGCCTGCTGGATCGAAAGAGCGGGAAGGTTCGATGGCTGCCCGGTGATGCCGGATACACCTCCGGTGCGACGTGGTCACCCGATGGCCGGCAGATCCTGATCACCAACCAGCCGAAGGCCGGTCCCGGCGCCGGCTTCCTGATCGTGGACGTGGCGACCCTGACCGCTCGCGAGGTCGAAGTGCCCGACGTCAGGACGCGGAACGCCGGTGGGGCGACCTTCGTCTGGACGCCGGACGGAAAGGGGGTGGCGCTCACCCACTCCGTCAACCGGAGCGAGAGCGAGCCGGCGCAGGCGACCGCCATCGGCTTCTACGACCTCGCCGGAAGATCGACCCGCACCGTCCCCGTCACGGGTGGCACCCTGGGCGTGAACGGCGCGTTCTCCGCCGACGGCGGTCGGGTCGCGCTGCACGAGCCCTTCAGCGGCAAGATCCGGATCGTGGACGTGGCTACCGGTGCCGTCCGGCAGGAGTTCTCCGTGCCGACCGCCGTAGTGCTGGGTTGGTACGACAGCGAGCATCTGATCGTCAGGACCCGTGGCGATCGTGCATCCGCCGGGCAGCCGTTCCTCAACGTGGTCGACCTGACCGGCAGGGTGAAGCGGACGGTACCGTTCGCGGCGGGGGCGGACACCGCCCAGCAGGTCCATGTCGGGTCGTCGGCGAACCTGCCGGCGGGTGCCGAGAAGCTCGCGTTCTGAGCGGCGGATCCGCCGCGACGTCCGGCCGCCCGGTCATGTCCGACGTAGCCGGCCGAGCCCGGGGAGGAAGCGTCCGACGCCGGCCGCGTAGTGCCGGTAGGCGTCGCCGTGGGTGGTGATCAGGTATGGCTCCTCGACGGCGCGGACCTGCAGTTGCAGCGCGGCGACCAGGACGAGCCAGGCGGTGACCGAGACGATGTTGGGCACCATGAGGGTCAGGCCCAGGCTGGTGGTGGCCATGGCGGTGAAGATGGGGTTGCGGGCGAGCGCGAACGGGCCGCTGGTCACCAGGCCGGTGCGTTCGGTCGGGTCGACCCCGACGCGCCAGGAGGCCCCCATGGCCAGCTGGGCGGCGAGCGTGGCGGCGATGCCGGCGACGGTGAGGGCCAGGCCGACGACGTGCGGGGCGCGGTGGTCGAGCCCGGCCGGTGACGACAGGCCGGCGAGCGCGGCGACCGGTCCGCCGAGGCCGAGCACGAGGGCGGCGACGAACAGCAGCTTGGCCCACCAACGCAGGGTGCCGGCCGGGCCGGCGTCGAGGCGCAGGCCGGTGTCGCCGGTGCTGCGCCACTGGGCCAGGGTGCGCCAGCCGAAGGCGAGCAGCAGGCCCAGCAGGTAGAGCGCGAGTGCGAGCCAGGCCACGGGTTACGCCTTCCCTTCCGAGCAGCAGCCGTCGGCGCAGGCCGCGCCCTGGTCGGCCGCGGCGGGCCGGGGCGCGCAGTCGTCGCAGTGCTCACCGCGCCAGGCTTCGACGCCTTCCTTGACCGCGACCCCGGCGATGACGAGCGCGGCGATCGGGTCGGCCCATGACCAGCCCCAGGCGGCGTTGAGGACCAGGCCGACGAGCAGCACCGCGGAGAGGTACGTGCACAGCATGGTCTGCGTCGAGTCGGCCATGACGGTGGCCGAGCCGAGTTCCCGGCCGGTGCGCCGCTTGGCCCGTACGAGCAGCGGCATCACGATCAGCGACGCGACGGCGAGGCCGATGCCCACCGGGCTGGCGTCGGCGTCGCCCCCGCCGAGCAGCGAGCGGGCGGCGTCGAACGTCACCCAGGCGGCCAGCGCGAAGAACGACACGCCGATCAGTCGCAGCGCCAGCCGCTCCCGTTCCTCGGGCACGCGGGAGCGGAACTGCCAGATCACCACGGCGGCGCTGGACACCTCGACGAACGAGTCCAGGCCGAAGCCGATCAGCGCCGTGGAGGAGGCGGCGGCGCCGGCGGCGATGGCGACCAGGCCCTCCAGGAGGTTGTAGCCGGCCGTCGCGTATGCCAGCCACAGGCTGCGCCGCGACAACACCGCCCGCCGCTCCGGAGCCAGCAGCGGCGCGCTCACGCGCCCACCCCGGCCGGGGACGCGGCCGGCGTTCCGTAGACCGGGCAGAGCGCGACCGCCTCGCCCGTGGCGGCGAGGACCTGCTCCGCCGAGCGGAGCAGAACCAGCAGTTCCGGCCGGGTCAGCGCGTAGAACGACTGGCGGCCCTCGGCCCGGTAGTCGACCAGGCCGCAGTCCCGCAGGCACGCCAGGTGCTTCGACACCGTCGACTGCGCCAGCCCCAACTCGCCGGTCAGGTCGACCACCCGCGCCTCCCCGGCCGCGAGCCGGCTCAGGATGGCCAGCCGCGTCGGGTCACCGAGCGACCGGAACAAGGCCACGGCGGGCGCGAGCCCGGGAGTGCAATCAATCGCCACGGGGTGATGATAGCGCCCTGTCGGCATCTTTCCGAGCGGCCCCCTCCGGCGGCCACCGCTACCGCACCTTCCGGGGGCGGAATCGTGCGTGCTATTCGTCATAGTCAAGACCCGTCAATGTCATCCGCCGCGCCATCCCTGGTGGAAATGGCCGGGATGGTCGTCGGGCACACGTCGGCGGCGTCGTGGTGTCGACCCGCGCCATACACCGCCCCGCGCTCGAATCGCCAATCTGTTCCGGCAAGCAGTTCGTTCGGTGAAGGGGGAGAACGGGTGTTCCGGATCATGCGGAGAACCGCGGTCGCGCTGACGGCGGCGGTGGCACTGGTCGGGGTGGCGGGCGCCCCGGCGCAGGCGGCGACCAACCCGTACACGCCGGAGGCGGTGTGCGGCTTCGGGTACACGCGGGTCGACCAGGATCCGATCCGCAGGGACACCGGCGAGCTGCTGGGCACCGTCCACCTGCTGCGCAACCACATGACCGGGTACGCCTGCGTGGTCACGCTCAAGTCGGCGTACGTCGGGGTGGCGACCCGAACCCTGGCCTACGTCGACACGGATTACGCGCCGGAGGTCGCGGACGAGGGGCTGAAGTTCTACTACGCCGGCCCGGCGAAGACGTACGCGGGCCCGAACTGCGTGCTCTGGGGCGCCCTCATGGCGGACTCGTCGGGCACGGTCTGGTACCACCAGCGGGCCAACCCGGCCGTCGGCGGAATCGTGACCTGTTTCTGACCAACGGGGCGCGGAAACGGAAACGGGCGGGCCGGTGATTCCGATTTCACCGACCCGCCCGGAATCACGTCCGGCGGCGCTTCCGGATTTCGCCGAAGGCGACGTGGCTCAGCCGAGGTGCCGCTCGATCTCGGCCAGTTCCTCGGCGGTGAAGTCGAGGTTGTCCAGCGCGGCGATGTTCGCCTCCAGTTGGGGCACGCTGCTCGCCCCGATGATCAGGCTGGTCATCCGCGGGTCGCGCAGCGCCCAGGCGAGCGCGAGCTGCGCCAGCGACTGGCCGCGCCGTTGGGCGATCGCGCCGAGCGCCCGGATGGTGGCCATCTTCTCCTCGCCGAGGTCGCTCTCGTTGAGGAAGACGCTGGTGCGTACCCGGGAATCCTCGGGGATGCCGCCCAGGTAGCGGTCGGTGAGCAGGCCCTGGGCGAGCGGACTGTAGGCGATGCAGCCCGCGCCGACCCGCTCCAGCGTGTCCAGCAGGCCGTCGTCCTCGGTCCAGCGGTTGAGCATCGAGTACGACGGCTGGTTGATCAGCAGCGGCGTGCCCAGGTCACGCAGGATGGCGGCGGCCCGCTCGGTCTGCTCCGAGTCGTAGTTGGAGATCCCGACGTAGAGCGCCTTGCCGGAGCGGACGATGGCGTCGAGCGCGCCCATCGTCTCCTCCAGCGGCGTGTCCGGGTCGAAGCGGTGCGAGTAGAAGATGTCGACGTAGTCCAGCCCGAGGCGCCGCAGCGACTGGTCCAGCGAGGAGACCAGGTACTTGCGGGAGCCCCACTCGCCGTACGGGCCCGGCCACATCAGGTAGCCGGCCTTGCTGGAGACGACCAGCTCGTCCCGGTACGCCTTCAGGTCGGTGGCGAGCATCCGGCCGAAGTTCTCCTCGGCGGCGCCCGGCGGCGGCCCGTAGTTGTTGGCCAGGTCGAAGTGGGTCACGCCGAGGTCGAAGGCGCGGCGGACGATGTCCCGCTGCCGCTCGTACGGCCGGTCCGGGCCGAAGTTGTGCCACAGCCCGAGCGAGATCGCGGGCAGCCGCAGCCCGCTGCGCCCGCTGCGCCGGTAGGTCATCTTGTCGTAGCGCTCATCCGCGGCGAGGTAGGTCACGACCGAAACCCTATCCCCGCCGGTTCCGGCCGGTGCCGGCCGCCGCGAACGGGCCTGGCGCAACGGACACCGGGGTAGTTTCGGGACCATGCGTTTCGTCCCGCTCGACACCCCGAAGCCCCTGTCCAAGATCGGCCTCGGCACCTGGCAGTTCGGGTCCCGGGAGTGGGGCTACGGCCCCGAGTACGAGCGCCGGGCGGTGGACATCGTCCGGCGGGCCGTCGAGCTCGGCATCACCCTCTTCGACACCGCCGAGCTGTACGGCTTCGGCCGCAGCGAGCGGATCCTCGGGGAGGCGCTCGGCGACGACCGGCACAAGGTCGTGCTCGCCACCAAGATCTTCCCGGTCCTGCCGGTCGCCCCGGTGGTGCAGCAGCGGGCGGTCGCCTCCGCCGCCCGGCTCGGCGTCAGCCACCTCGATCTCTACCAGGTGCACCAGCCGCACCCGCTGGTCGCCGACCACACCACCATGCGCGGCATGCGCGCGTTGCAGGACGTCGGGCTCGTCGGCGAGGTCGGGGTCAGCAACTACGGCCTGCGCCGCTGGCAGGTCGCCGAGGCCGCGCTCGGCCGGCGGGTGCTGAGCAACCAGGTCCGGTACAGCATGGTCGACCGCGGGCCCGAGCACGACCTGCTGCCGTACGCGCGGCAGGCCGGCCGGGTCGTCATCGCGTACAGCCCGTTGGCCCAGGGCTTCCTGTCCGGCCGGTACGACGCGAGGAACCCGCCGAGCGGGGCGGTGCGCCGGGCCAACCCGTACTTCCTGCCGGAGAACCTGGAACGCGGCGCGACGCTGATCGACACCCTGCGGCAGGTGGCCGACGCGCACGACGCCACCCCCAGCCAGATCGCCCTGGCCTACCTGCTGCGCCACCCCTGTGTGGTGGCCATCCCCGGCGCCTCCGGCGTCGAGCAGGTGGAGCGCAACGCGGCCGCCGCCGAGATCGACCTGGCCGACGACGAGTACGCCGCGCTGGCCCGCGCGGCGAAGGAGTTCCGCCCGATCACGGGGCTGGCGGCGATGCCCCGCCTGCTCCGGGCCAGAACCGGAAGGTGAGCCCGATGGACGACATCACCGCGCTGATCCTCGACGACCACGCCGCCTTTCGGCGAGGCTTCGCCCGCCTCGACGACGCCCGCGACGAACACGAGCTGCTGGCGATCTGGGACGCGCTCGCGCTGCACCTCGACATCCACGCCGAGGCGGAGGAGGCGATCCTCTACCCGCACCTCGTACGCCACGGGGACGACGGCGTGGCCGAGACCGTCGACGCGGTCGGCGACCACAACAAGATCCGTGACGCGGTCGCCGAGTCCAAGCTGCACCCGGTGGGCTCCGAAGAATGGTGGGCGGCGGTGTGGCAGGCCCGCCGGGAGAACAGCGAGCACCTCGCCGAGGAGGAGGACGAGGCACTGCCGGACTTCCGCCGGCACGCGAGCGTCGAGCTACGGGCCGAGCTGGGCCGGCGCTGGCTGACCTTCTACGGCGAGCACAAGAACGGCCGCGACCTGCCCTTCACCGACAAGGACCCGCAGCGCTACGTCGACGAGCACCGCTGACCCGGCCGGCGCCGGTCTGCCACCGGCCGCCCGCCGGTTTCTGCCAACCGCCTCACCCTCCACCGGCCTCTGCCGGCCGCCGGCCGCGCGCCGGCGTCGGTCTGCTCGCCTGCGGGCCCTGTCGGGCTGATGTCGCGAACGACTCAGTTCGACAGGGCGGCAGGCGCCGGCGTCGGTCTGCTCGCCTGCGGGCCCTGTCGGGCTGATGTCGCAGACGAGTCAGTTCGACAGGGCGGCAGGAAAGCGCCCGGGTCGGACCGGCTCCGCCGCGCACCGCCCCCCGGCGGGCCGGGTCACCGATCTCCCCGACGCGGGGGAGTCGGGCCGGGGCGGGCCGGCGGCAGAATGGGCGGGTGAAGCCCCCCAAGCTCCTCGCCCCGCTGGTGGCCGGCAGCACGTGGCGGCGCGGCGTGTTCCTGCTGCTCGGCGGGGTGCTCGTGCTGCCGTACGTGCTGCTGGCGTTGGCGTTCGCGCAGATGCTGACCCAGCCGGACGTCCCCCGGCCGCTGGTGCTGGGGCTGCTCATCGTCGCGGCGACGATCGCGGCGGTCCCGATCTTCCTCGACGGCCCCCGGGCGCTGGAGATCGCGGCCGCGCGGGCCCTGCTCGGCGTCGACCTGCCGGACCCGGCTCCCGGGCACGCCGCGGACCGGGAGACCCGGCTGCGTTCCGCGCTGTGGATCGGGCTGCACCTGGTCAGCGGCGGGCTGGTGGTGGCCGCGCTGTTCAGCGCGGTGCCGATGGCGCTGGCCTTCATCGGGCAGCAGCTCGGCCTCGACACCGGGATGACCAGCGGGGACCGGTTCGGGCCCTTCGACGGGCGGGACACCGGCTGGCTGACGCTCAGCGCGATCGTCGTGCTGGTGGCGCTCGGCTACGCCGTCGCCGGGCTGGGCGCGCTGGCCGTGTCGATGGCCCCGGTGCTGCTCGGCCCGGCGCAGGCGGAGCGGATCGCGGCCCTGGAGGCCCGGGCCGCCCGGCTCGCCGAACGCAACCGGCTGGCCCGCGAGCTGCACGACTCGGTGGGGCACGCGCTCACCGTGGCGACCCTCCAGGCGGGCGCGGCCCGCGAGCTGCTCGACCGGGACCCGGAGTTCGCCCGGCGCGCGCTGACCGCGATCGAGGAGGCCGGGCGCGCCGCCATGGACGACCTGGACCACGTGCTCGGGCTGCTGCGCGAGCCCGGGGGCGGAGGGGTGGCGCCGCAGCGTACGCTGGCCGACCTGGACCGGCTGGTGGCCGACACCCGCGCGGCCGGCCTGCCGGTCGACGCCCGGTGCGCCGGCGACCTCGCCGACCTGCCGGCGGCGGTCTCCAGGGAGGGTTACCGGATCGTCCAGGAGGGACTGACCAACGCCGCCCGCTATGGTCGGGGGCCGGTCACGCTGCGTCTGGACGCGCACGCCGACGCGCTGGAGTTGGAGTTGGACAACGCGGTCAGCCGCCCGCGCCGCGCCGACCCCGGCCGGGGCGGCCGGGGTCTGGACGGGATGCGGGAGCGGGTGCTGCTGCTCGGCGGCCGGCTCACCGTCGGGCCGGACGGCGACCGCTGGCGGATCCGGGTACGGCTGCCGTTCGAGGGGACCCCATGACACCGACCGGCGTGCTGATCGTCGACGACGACGAACTGATCCGGGTGGGCCTGCGGGCGATCCTCGACGCCCAGCCCGACCTGCGGGTGCTCGGCGAGGCCACCGACGGCGCGGAGGTGCCGCCGCTGGTCGCCCGGCTGCGCCCCCGGGTGGTGCTGATGGACGTGCGGATGCCCGGCATCGACGGTATCCAGGCCACCCGGCGGCTGCTCGCCACCTCCGCAGACCCGCCCCGGGTGCTGGTGGTGACCACGTTCGAGAACGACGAGTACGTCTACGACGCGCTCCGCGCCGGGGCCAGCGGGTTCCTGCTCAAGCGGGCCCGGCCGGCCGAGGTGGTGGAGGCGGTCCGGGTGGTCGCGCGGGGCGAGTCCCTGCTGTTCCCGGCCGCCATCCGCCGCCTCGCCGGGGCGTACGGGGGGCGGGGTGCCGACCGGCTGGAGGCCGCCCGGCTCACCGAACGGGAGGCCGAGGTGCTCCGGCTGATGACCACCGGCCTGTCCAACCCGGAGATCGCCGCGCACCTGGTGGTCGGGGTGGAGACGGTGAAGACCCACGTCGGCAACGTGCTGGCCAAGCTCGGCGTGCGCGACCGCACCCAGGCGGTGATCGCCGCATACGAGTCGGGCTTCGTCACCCCGTCCGGCTGAGGCCGTTCCCTCCCGAGGGGGAGCCGGTTCACCGCCGCACGGGAGGGATCGCGGGCCCAGCCGGCCGAGGCTGAAGGCATGACGACGACCCTCCCGCCCACCCGCCGCCCGACGGCGCGCCGGTCGGACCGGCTCGCCCCGCTCGCCGCCGCCTGGCTCGGCCTGTGGGGCGTGCTCGCCCTCCTCTGCACCGTCACCGGCGCCGGCTACCCGTTCGGGGCGAACGACCCCGGCGGAGAGATCAACCTGCTGCGGCTGGTCCCGACCACCGTCGGGCCGCCGCTGTTCGCCGCGCTGCTGCTCGGCGCCGCGGTCGCCGCGCTCGCCATGACCGGCTCGACGCGGCGTCCGGGCCGGGCGCTGCGGACGCTGCTGTCGGCGTACGCCTGGACGGTCGCGGTCCTGCTGGCCGTCGTGGTGCCGGACGTCGGGGTGCTGACCATCCTCGGGTACGCCCCGATCCTGATCATCGGCGCGCCGTTCGGCTGGCCGCCGGTGGACTACGCGGAGGTCTTCACCTGGGCGCTGTTCGCCCGGTTCGCCGCCGTCGTCGGCGGGGTGCTGCTGGCCGGGGCCGTGCTGACCTGGCGGCGGCGTACCGCCGGCGCCTGCCCGGCGTGTGGACGCGACGGCACCGACCACGGCTGGACCTCGCCCGCCTCGGCCGCCCGCTGGGGCCGCTGGGTGGCCTGGGTCGCGGCCACCATCCCCGCCCTGTACGCGGTCACCCGCCTCGCCTGGGCGGTCGGCATCCCGCTCGGCATCGAGCAGTCGTTCCTCGACGAGATGCGGGACTCCGGGATGGTGTGGGCGGGCGCCGGGCTGGGCGGGTTCGCGCTGGTGGGGGCGATCCTCACGCTGGGGCTGGTGCAGCGCTGGGGCGAGCGGTTCCCGCGTTGGATGGTCGGCCTGGCCGGGCGGCCGGTGCCGGTGAGGCTGGCCGTGGTCCCGGCCACCCTGGTCGCGGTGGCGGTCACCGCGGCGACCCTCGGCCTGCTCGCCACCCCGGACTTCTGGGACTTCGGCGAGGCCAGCCTGGCCACCGCGCCGATGCTGCTCTGGCCGTTCTGGGGTGTCGCGCTCGGCGCCGCCACGTACGCGTACCACCTGCGCCGCCGGGGCGCGTGCCGGCGCTGCGGCCGCGACTGAGCCGTCCCGACGGCGGGGACGCCCGGTCGACGGACCGGGCGTCCCCGCCGACGTGAGCTAGCGTGGGTCGGGTGACTGCGCCTTCCCCGGTTACCCCGGTCCCACCGGCCGACCTGCCCGGCACGCTCGGCGCGCTGCGGGCGGCCGGCCACGCGTACCGCACGGTCAAGCAGGAACTCCGCGACAACCTCCTGGCCCGGATGCGCTCCGGCGCCGACCGCTTCCCCGGCATCGTCGGCTACGACGACACGGTGCTGCCCGAGGTCGAGCGGGCGCTGCTCGCCGGGCACGACATGGTGCTGCTCGGCGAGCGGGGCCAGGGCAAGACCCGGCTCATCCGCTCGCTGGTCGGGCTGCTCGACGAATGGACCCCGGTGATCGCCGGCTCGGTGCTCAACGAGCACCCGCTGCACCCGCTCACCCCCGCCTCGCGGGCGCTGGTCGCGGAGGCCGGCGACGACCTGCCGGTCGCGTGGCTGCACCGCTCGATGCGCTACGGCGAGAAGCTGGCCACCCCGGACACCAGCGTCGGCGACCTGATCGGCGACGTCGACCCGATCCGGATCGCGCAGGGGCGCACGCTGGGCGACCCGGAGACCATCCACTTCGGTCTGGTGCCGCGCACCAACCGGGGCATCTTCGCCGTCAACGAGCTGCCCGACCTGGCCGAGCGGATCCAGGTGGCGCTGCTCAACGTGCTGGAGGAGCGGGACATCCAGGTCCGCGGCTACCAGCTGCGGCTGCCGCTGGACCTGTTCCTGGTGGCCAGCGCCAACCCGGAGGACTACACCAACCGGGGCCGGATCATCACCCCGCTGAAGGACCGCTTCGGCGCCGAGGTGCGCACCCACTACCCGGTCGACCTCGACCTGGAGCTGGCCCTGATCCGGCAGGAGGCCGACCTGGTCGCCGAGGTGCCGGAGCACGTGCTGGAGGTGCTCGCGCGGTTCGCCCGCGCGGTACGCGAGTCGCCGTCGGTGGACCCGCGCTCCGGGGTCTCCGCCCGGTTCGCGATCGCCGCCGCCGAGACGGTCGCCGCCGCCGCGCTGCGCCGCGCCGGACTGCTCGCCGCCGCGGAGCCGGCCGAGGGGGTGCGTCCGGAGGCGCCGGTCGCCCGGGTCGGCGACGCGGTGTCGGTGACGTCGACCCTGCGGGGCAAGGTCGAGTTCGAGAGCGGCGAGGAGGGGCGGGAGGTCGAGGTCCTCGGTCACCTGCTGCGGACCGCGACCGCCGAGACGTTCCGGTCCCGGCTGGCGGGGCTGGACCTGTCCGGGTTCACCGCCCTGGTCGACGAGGACGCGGTGATCGAGACCGGTGAGCTGGTCAACTCCGCGGAACTGCTGCGCCAGGTGGGCACCGTCCCCGGGCTGGCCAAGGCGCTGGACCGGCTCGGCCTGGGCGACGCGCCCACCCCCGAGCAGGCCGCCGCCGGCGTCGAGTTCGTGCTGGAGGGGCTGCACCTGACCCGCCGGCTCGGCAAGGACGTCACCGACTCCGGCCGGACCCGCTACGGCGGCCGGGCCTGAGCATGGCCGGCAACCGGTTCCGGTACGGGCAGTGGTGGGGCGGCCCGGACCCGCTCGCGCCCCCGTACGACGTGCGGGGCGCGGTGGATGCCGTCGGCGCGGAGGTGCTGGCCGGCGGCAGTCTCCGGGAGGCGCTGCGCGATCTGCTGCGCCGGGGCCCGCAGGGGCGCGGCGGCCTGGACGACCTGGCCGCCCGGGCCCGGCGGCTGCGCCGCGAGGCGCTGCGCCGGGGCGACCTCGACGGGGCGGTCACCCGCGCCCGGGCTCTGCTCGACCAGGCGCTCGCCGCCGAGCGGCACGAGCTGCGCGGGCGCGCCGACGACGCCGCCCGGTTCGCCGAGGCGGTGCTGGACAACCTGCCCCGCTCGACGGCTCGGGCGGTGGAGGAACTGGCCGGCTACGACTGGGCCAGCGACGAGGCGCGCGGGACGTACCAGCGGATCCTGGACGGTCTCCGCGACGACGTGCTGGGCCAGCGTTTCGCCGGGCTGCGCGACGCGGTGCGCGCGTCGGCGGACCCGGCCGCGCAGCGGCGGCTGGCCGAGATGATGCGCGACCTGAACGACCTGCTGGCCCGGCACGCCCGGTCGGAGGACACCACCGACGCGTTCGCCGAGTTCATGCGCCGGCACGGCGAGTTCTTCCCGGAGCAGCCGGCCGACGTCGACGAGCTGGTCGACGTGCTGGCCCGCAGGTCGGCCGCCGGGGAGCGGCTGATGCGCTCGCTGTCCGAGCGGCAGCGGGAGGAACTGGCCGGCCTGATGCGGCAGTCGCTCGGCGACCGGCTCGCCGGGGAGCTGGCCGCGCTGGACGCCAACCTCCGCGCGCTCCGGCCGGACCTGCACCGGGGTGGCGGCGAGCGGGTGCGCGGCGAGCGGCCGCTCGGCTACGGCGAGGCCGCTGGCGCGCTCGGCGAGATCGCCGACCTCGACGAGCTGCTCGACCAGCTCGACCAGGAGCACCCGGGCGCCACCCTGGACGACGTCGACGTCGACGCGGTGGCCCGGACGCTGGGCCGGGAGGCCGCCGACGACGTACGCCGGCTGCGGGAGCTGGAGCGGGAACTGCGCCGGCAGGGGTGGGTCAGCCGGGACGCCGACGGGTTGACCCTGAGCCCGAAGGCGCTGCGCCGGCTCGGCGGCACCGCGCTGCGGCGGGTCTTCGCCGACCTGACCGCCGGGCCGCGCGGCCAGCACGACCTGCGCTCGGCGGGCGCCGCCGGCGAGGTCAGCGGCGGCTCGCGCCCCTGGGAGTACGGGGACGAGCAGCCCCTGGACGTGGTGCGGACGCTGACCCGGGCGGTCCGCCGCACGGGGACGGGCGTGCCGGTGCAACTCGCCGTCGAGGACTTCGAGGTGGTGGAGACCGAGCGGCGGGCGTCGGCGGCGGTGGCACTCTGCGTCGACCTCTCCTACTCGATGATCTCGCAGGGCCGGTGGGGCCCGATGAAGCAGACGGCGCTGGCACTGGCGCACCTGATGGCCACCCGGTTCCCGCAGGACGCGTTGCAGATCGTCGGCTTCGGCCGGGAGGCGCTGCCGCTGACCCAGCAGGAGTTGGCCGCCGTCGAGCCGGACATGCAGCAGGGCACGAACCTCCAGCACGCGTTGCGGCTGGCCGCCCGGCACCTGCGGCGGCACCCGGACGCCGAGCCGGTGGTGCTGGTGGTGACCGACGGGGAGCCGACCGCCCACCTGGATCCGGACGACGGGGAGGCGCTGTTCCACTGGCCGCCGCTGCCGGAGACGATCGAGGCGACCGTCCGCGAGGTGGACCGGCTGACCCGCTACGGCGCCACGCTCAACCTCTTCATGCTCGGCGACGACCCGGGCCTGCGCCGCTTCGTCGACGCCGTGGCCCGCCGTTCGAAGGGTCGGATGTTCACCCCGGACCTGGAGGACCTCGGCGAGTACGTCGTCTCCGACTACCTGCGCGCCCGGCAGCCCCGCCGCCGCTGATCCCCCGGTGGGGGTGGTCCGCGCCGGTTGGTTCCGGCCTGCCGCGCCCGCTCGGGGCCGGGGCGGGCCCGCTCAGGGCGGCGCGGGCGTGCCCGCCGGCGGCGGTCAGGGCCTCGGGGCGGCTCCGTGCAGGAGGGTGTCCAGGATGCGGGCGGCCAGGGCGTCGGGGTCGCCCGTCGGCTCGGCGGCGCCGTGCATGGTCTCGTCGATCAGCGCCAGGTAGACACGCCGGGTCCAGTCCAGGTCGACGTCCGGGCGGACGAGCCCGGCCTGCTGTGCCCGGCGTAGCACCAGTTCGCATCCGGCGTGGACCTCCTCCCGGGTCCGCACCGTCGACGGATCGTCGCTGGGCTGGCCGAGGGCGAACGGCCACCGCGACTTGATCTCCAGGATGCTCGCGGTGGCCTGGTGGAGGGCGACCAGGGGCGGCGCGGTGGCTGGCCGGGCGGCGGCCACGGCCGCGCCGATCTGCGCCCAGGCGTCCCGTGTCATGCGGCTGATCAGCGCGTCGCGGCTGGCGAAGCGGCGGTGCACCGTCGTGCGGGCGACCCCGGCCGCCTCGGCGATCTGCTCGATGGTGGCGGCCGGGTTCGCCGTCAGCACCCGCTCGGCGGCCTCCATGATGGTGCGGATGCTGCGTTCGGCGTCCGCTCGCAGGCGTCGCTGGCCCTCGGCCATTCCGTCTCCTTCCCGCTGGTGCCAGGTAAACAATACGTCACGACCCGACTCGGGTCGTTATCTAAGACATGGTGTTGCAGTTGTCAACCATAGCCGCTACGGTTCGATGCATGACTGACGTTGCACTCATCACCGGCGCCTCCTCCGGGATCGGCGCCGAATTCGCCCGGCAGCTCGCGGCAGAAGGGCGGGACCTGGTCCTGGTCGCCCGCTCGGTCGACCGGATGGACGAGCTGGCCGCGACGCTCCGGCAGGCCCACGGCGTCCGCGTCGAGGTCATCGGGCAGGATCTCGCGGCACCCGACGCCACCGCCCGGGTGGTCGCCGAACTCCGAGCCCGTGGTCTCGACGTGACCCTCCTGGTCAACAACGCGGGCTTCGGCACCTGCGGCCGGTTCGAGGAGATCCCCGCTGACCGCGACCACGACCAGCTCATGGTCAACGTGGTGGCGCTGACCGACCTGACGCACGCGCTCGTGCCCGCCATGCTGGCCCGTGGCCGTGGCGGGGTGATCAACGTCGGGTCGACCGCCGGATTCCAGCCCGCGTCGTACTTCGCGGTCTACAGCGCGGCCAAGGCGTTCGTGCTCAACTTCAGCCTCGCGCTGTGGAGCGAGTACCGGGACCGGGGCCTCCACGTGCTGGCGCTGTGCCCCGGCCCCGTCGAGACGGGCTTTTTCGAGGCGATCGGCACCCGCCGGGCCGCCATCGGGGGACGGTTCGAGACCCCGCAGCGGGTGGTGGCCCGGGCGCTGCGGGCGTTGGCCCGGAACCAGGGCTACGTCGTGTCCGGGCCGGGGACCTTCGCCGGCGCGCACCTGCAGCCGCGCCGCCCCCGCAAGCTGGTGGCCCGGATCAGCCGCATGGTCACCCGGGGCGTGCTGCCGGCCTGACCGCCACGCACCTGCCCGGTCCGGCCCGCCCGGCGCCGGATCGCAGCTAGCCTGGGCGGATGGAGGTCGACAGGCTGCGGCGGGCGTACGAGGAGGTGCTCGCCGAGGTCGACGCGGGCGGGTTCGGGCCGCCGCCGGCCGGGCAGCTCAGCGCCGAGCAGATCGTCGCCCACCTCGCCGCCAACGACGAGCTGATGACCGAGGCGACCGAGGCGGTCATCGCCGGTTCGCCGTTCGCGTACTACGACCTGGAGACCATCCACCGCCCACAGGTGGACGCGCTGGTCGCCGAGTGCGGCGGGCTGGACGGGCTGGCCACCCTGCTGCGGGCCACCAGCCAGAAGCTCTGCGCGCTGGCCGAGCGGCTCGGCCCGGCGGCGCAGACCCCGGTCGACACCCACCTGCGCGAGGGCTTCGACCTCGTCGTCGACGACACCCTGCCCTGGGGTCGCACCCTCGACCTGCACACCCGCGTCCACCTGCCGAAGCACCTGGCCCAGCTCCGCATGCTCCGCGCCCACTGACCCGTCCCCATTTCGGCGATCTTGCACTTGCTGCCCCGACATATTCCGCGAACGGGGCGAAAGGAGGGCCGAAAGTGCAAGATCGCGGGGAGGGTGGAGGGGGGCGAGGTCAGATGGTGTTGCCCCAGACCGCCTCGGCGCCAGAGTGGCCGGTGAGGTAGACGTAGACGAGGCTGGCGACGCCGAGCGCGACCACGACGACCGACAGCACCGGGGTGACCCAGGACGGCAGCTTCGGCACCCGCGGGTGCCCGCTCGTCACCGCGAGCAGCAGCAGCGACACCACGGCCAGCGGCAGGACGTACCGGAACAGGATGTCGCCGTAGCGGGAGTGCTCGAAGATCTGGTCCACGATCGGGCCCTGCATGCCCCGCGCGACGAACGCGTCGGTCAACTCCTCGCCGGACTCGACCGCGACGAAGGCCGTCACCGGCGCCGCCACGGCGAGGATCGCCACCGCCCAGTCCAGCCGGGGCCGGAACCGGGGCAGCGCCACGTACGCGGCGGAGAGCAGGGCCAGCAGCGGCACGAGCACGACGACCGCGTGCACCACCAGCACATGGGCCGGCAGACCCAGGATCTCCTTGAACATCGACACCTCCGGCGGTACGCGATCGCGGGCTGCCAGCGTACGGTGCGCCGGTCGACCCGCCCAGGCCCTGTCGACCGGCTACACGCGCCCCGGACCGCTCCGGTTCACCGCCCGCGGCACCGAGCTGGCTGTGGCCGCGGCCACCTCGCGCCGGAGGCAGGTTGTCGACCTCGTGACCGCGTGCTGTCATTGGCACGTGTCCGGTGGCGAGGAACTCCTCCGGTCGAGGGGCCTGCGGGTCACCCGGCCGCGCCTCGCCGTGCTCGACGTACTGGCCGGCGGTGGCCACCTCGAGGTGGACGAGATCACCCGGCGGGTCCGCGAGCGCCTCGACTCCGTCTCCACCCAGGCGGTCTACGACGTGCTCGGCGCGCTGTCCCGGGCCGGGCTGTCCCGCCGGATCGAGCCGGCCGGCAGCCCCGCCCGCTACGAGGCGCGGGCCGGGGACAACCACCACCACGTGGTCTGCCGGGGCTGCGGCGAGATCGCCGACATCGACTGCGCGGTCGGCAGCGCGCCCTGCCTGGACCCGAACATCGCCCACGGGTTCGAGGTGGACGAGGCGGAAGTGACCTTCTGGGGCCTCTGCCCGACCTGCCAGGCCCGCCGCTCAACCGACGACTGAACGCCACCCGGGGCGGGTCGTCGCGGGGCGTGGCACGCTTGGGCGGTGGACTCCGATGACCTCGGTCTCTTCGGTCCGGGTTCGGTCACGTGGAAGGTGCACGAGGAGCCGATCCTGATCGTCGCCGGCCTGCGCTCGCTCTACCTCCAGGCACTGCACCCGCGCGCGATGGCGGGGGTCGCGCAGAACAGCGACTACCGCTCCGACGCCTGGGGTCGCCTGGTGCGCACCGCCACCTACGTGGGGACCACCATCTACGGCACCACCGCCGAGGCGGAGGCCGCCGGACGGCGGGTACGCCGGCGGCACGCCCGCATGCGGGCCACCGACCCGTTCACCGGGGAGGAGTTCCGCGTCGACGATCCCGACCTGCTGCGCTGGGTGCACGTCACCGAGATCGAGTCGTTCCTCGACACGGCCCGCCGGGCGGGGCTGCCCCTGACCGCCGACGAGATCGACGGCTACTACACCGAGCAGCGGCGGGCCGCCGCCCTGGTCGGCCTCGATCCGCAGACGGTCCCCGGCACCGCCGCCGAGGTGGCCGACTACTACCGGCGGATCCGCCCGGAGTTGCGGATCACCCGCGAGGCGGCCGAGACGGCGCTGTTCCTCACCGCTCCGCCGATCCCGTGGAAGCTCAGTCTGCCCGCCCGGATCGGGCTCAACCTGGGGCCGCCGCGCTGGGCGTACTTCGGCATCGCCGGCACCGCGTTCGCGCTGCTGCCGGCCTGGGCCCGCCGGATGTACGGCGGGCTCGGCCTGCCGACCACCACGCTCTCGGCCGACCTGACCGTGCGGGCGCTGCGGTTGACCCTCGCCGCGGTGCCGCGCCGCTGGCGGGAGGGGCCGTTGCAGCAGGCCGCGAAGGAACGCGCCGCCCGCCTCGCCGACACGCCCGCCTGAGCGCCGCCGACGCCCCGCCTGAGCCGGGTGGGGTCGGTCCAGTTCCGGCCGGGCGGGTTCGGTCGGTCTCGGCCGGGGTGGGATCGGTCAGTCCCGGCCGGGCGCCGGGCCGGCGGAATGCTCGACGGCCGCCCACGGCTCCTTGCCCGGCGCCTGCGCCCCGGCCGGACAGGTGCGCCGGTAGTCGCACCAGCCGCAGCGGGGGCCCGGCGTGGTCGGGAAGGCGTCGTCGGGGTCACCCCCGTCGGCGACCGCCCGCTCGGCGGCCATGATGTCGCGCGCGGTCTCCTCGGCCCGGGACAGCTGCCGGGCCAGCGACTCGGCGGTGTGCTCGTGTGCGGCGACCGTGCCGGTGGGCAGGTGGTGCAGCTCCACCCGGCGGCACGGCCGACGGAACACCCGCTCGGCCGCGTACGCGTAGAGCGCCAGCGCCTGCGAGCCGCGCGCGTCGTCGGCGTCCAGCCCGGTGCGGCCCGTCTTGTAGTCGACGATGACCAGCTCGGGCCCCTCGGGACCGGGGCGGGAGTCGATCCGGTCGGCGCGGCCGTTGAAGGCCAGCACCGCGGTCTTGACCGCCACCACCCGCTCCACGCCGAGCGGGTCGACCCCCGGCTCCAGGGTCTCGACGTAGGACTCCAGCCAGCCCAGCGCCCGCCGGTAGGCCGCCCGCTCCTGCTCGTCGTCGCGGTAGCCCTCGCGGACCCACGTGCCCTTGAGCAGCGCGGCGAGCGCCTCGGGCCGGCGCCGCTCAGGGCTGAGGGCATACCAGTTCTTCAGGGCGGTGTGCACGCTCGCGCCCAGGGAGTTGTGCGCCCACGGCGGGCCCTTGGGCGGGGCCGGACGGTCGACGTAGGAGTAGCGGTAGCGCCGGGGGCAGTCCGCGTAGGCGCCGAGCTTGCTGGGGGTGCAGACGAAGAGCCGCTCCGGCATGCCCTCGAAGCCGAGCTGCTCGGGCTGGTCGCCGCGGGGGCGGGGCGCCCGGCCGCCCGTGGCGGAGGACCGTCCGGCTGAAGAGGCTCGTCGCACACCTGGATCCTGCCATCCGGGCCCGACAAACCCGGCCGCCGGTCAGGCCGCGTTGGCGTACTGGGTCACGAAGGCGGCCACCGCGTCCGCGATGAGCTGCACCGCGATCGCCGCGAGCAGCAGGCCGGCGATCCGGGTCAGCACCTCGATCCCGCCCGGGCGCAGGATCTTGACGATCCCGCCGGAGAACCGGAGCACGATCCACACCGCGGCCATCACCGCGACGATCGCGGCGGCGATGGCGGTGTAGTCCGCCCCGCCGTCGGCCTGCTGGACGAAGAGCATGGTGGCCACGATGGCGCCGGGGCCCGCCAGCAGGGGCGTGCCCAGCGGCACCAGCGCGATGTTCGAGGTGACCTGCTGGCTCGGGTCGTCGGCCTTGCCGGTCAGCAGCTCCAACGCCACCAGGATGAGCAGCAGCCCACCGGCGGCCTGGAGGGCCGGCAGGTCGACGTGCAGGTAGTCGAGGAGGGTCTGGCCGGCCACCGCGAAGATCACGATCACGCCGAGCGCCAAGGCGACGGCCTGCCACGCCGCCCGGTTGCGGTCCCGCGCCGGCAACGGGCCGGTCAGCGCCAGGAAGATGGGCATCATGCCCGGGGGGTCGACGATCACCAGCAGGGTCACGAAGACCTCACCGAACAGCTTTGCATCCACGTGATCAACGTAGCCGCGCCGGCGGAGGCGGAAACGCGGATCAGCCGGAAGCGACCCCGGTCACCCCGCCCGCCTCGGCGAGGATCCGCTCGTACGCCTCCGGGTCGGTGGTGAACGCGCCGAGCCGGACCGTCTTGTGCGTGCCGTGGAAGTCCGACGAGCCGGTCACCAGCAGGCCCAGCTCGCCGGCGAGGGCGCGGACGTGCGCCCGCTCGGCCGGGGAGTGGTCCTCGTGGTCGGCCTCCAGCCCCGCCAGGCCCACCGCGGCCAGGTCGGCGATCAGCTCGTCCGGCACGATCCGCCCCCGCCGGGTGGCCCGGGGATGGGCGAAGACCGGCACGCCGCCCGCCGCGCGGACGAGCCGGACCGCGTGGAAGACGTCGATGTCCTCCTTCGGCAGCCGGTAGCGCTCGCCCAGCCAGTCCGGCCCGAACGCCTCCGTGGTGGTGGCGACCAGGCCGGCCCGGATCAGTGCCTGGGCGATGTGCGGGCGGCCCACCGTCCCGCCGGCCGCGCCGGCCAGGATCTCGGGCCACCGCACGTCGATCCCGTCGGCCCGCAGCAACGCCACGATCCGCTCGCCCCGCTCCTCCCGCGCGGCCCGCACCCGGGTCAGCTCGGCGACGAGCTCCGGGGAGTCCGGATCGAAGAGGTACGCCAGCAGGTGCAGCGGTACCGCCGGCTCCTCGCCGTACCAGCGGCAGGAGATCTCCGCTCCCCGGATCAGGCTGAGCCCGGCCGGCAGCGCCCGCAGGGCGGGCTCCCAGCCGGCGGTGGTGTCGTGGTCGGTGATCGCCACGACGTCCAGCCCGGCCTCCGCCGCCGCCCGGACCAGCTCGGCCGGGCTCAGGGTGCCGTCGCTGGCGGTGGAGTGGGTGTGCAGGTCGATCCGCGGACGGGCGCTCACCGCCCTGACGCTACCGCCACCCCCGGCCCCCGGCGCGCGGGCGTCGTCGGGAACCGCCGCGACCGACCGGCACCAGCCGTGGTCAGGAACCGCCGCGACCGACCGGCACCGGCCGTGGTCGGCAACCGCCGCGGCCGACCGGCACCGGCCGTGGTCAGGAACCGCCGCCGACCGGCACCGGCCGCTGGCCGTCGACCAGGCCGGCGACCGGGACGCCGGACGCCTCCTCACCCGCGAGCACCCGGCTGACGTCGATCCGGACCAGGCCGGCGAGGGCGTCCGCGTAGTGCGCCGTCCCCTCCGGCGTCCAGGCCACCGGCCCGTGCACGGGCGGGCCTGCCGGCCGGATCGTGGTGGTGGGGCCGAGCCGGTCCAGGTCGACCAGCAGCGCGCGGTCCACGCCGCCCGCCCGTCCGTTGACCAGGAGCCACCGCCCGTCGGCCGACACCCCGCCGCGCCCGTCGGCGCTCAGGGTGGGCCCGCAGCCGGTCCGCACCGGCGCGAGGTTCCGGGCCGGGTCGAGCAGGGCGAGGCAGGGTCGGCGCGGCGTGCCGGCGGACACCTGCGCGACCACCACTCCGTCGGGGCGGGTGCCGTAGACACGCAGGGTGGCGCGGTCGCCCCCGCCCTTCAGCGGGCCCCGCGCCGGGCGCCACAGGGCGTGGCCCGGCTGGTCCGCGTCGAGGCGCACCAGGACGGCGTCGCCGGCGAAGCCGACGGGCACCGCCCCGGCGGGCACCGGCGTGCGGGCGGCGGCGACGACCTGGGTGCCGACGATTCCCGCGGCGACCAGCTCGGCGCCCTCCCGCCAGGCGACCTGACGCCCGTCGCGGCTGAGGGCGATGTCCCGCGCCCCGGCCAACAGCAGGTGGGCCGCGCCGTGGGGCAGTACGACCCACAGCGAGCGGCCGGCCGCCGTCGGGGCGCCGACCACGGCCCAGCCGGCGCCGTCCGGCAACCGCTGGGCACGCTCGGCCGGGCCCACGTCCGGCAGCGTCAGCCGCTGCCCGCTCGCGGTGGCGAGCACCGGGCCGAGGATCAGGTCCACCTCGCCCCGGCTGACGTCGTTCGGCGGGGCGTCCGACAGCGCCGGGGTCGGGTCCGGCAGAGGCGAGGCGTACGGGTCGCCGAGCACGACCGTGGGGTGGCTGGGCCGGCCGGGCTGCTGCCCCAGCTGCGCAATCCCGGTGCTGACCCCCACGGTGGCGACCGCGGCCAGCGCCACCCCGGCCAGGGTGCGCCGGCGCCGGGCCCGGTCGGCCCGTCGGATGGCCAGTCCCGCCGGGTCGGCGGCGAGCGGACGGGCGACGGCGACCCGGCGGGTGAACGTCTCCCGCAGCGCCTGCTCCAGCTCGTCCTCGGTCACGCCGTATGGACGCCTCGGGCCGTCGGTCCGGTTGTCAGCACGGCCCGCCGGGCGGCTCACCGACGCTCTCCGGCGGCGGTGCCGGCCGGTACGCCGGGCAGATCCCGCTCCTCGTCACGGTCGGCGCGCAACGCCGGACCGGTCAGGGCCCGGACCCCCGACGCCACCGGAACCGGCTCACCGGCGGGCGCGGTAAGCCCGGCGTCCGGCGCGGGGAGCCGGGTGCCCGAGGCCGGGTCGACGGGTCCGCCGACCGGGACGGCGGACCCGCTGCCCGGATCGTCCGGGGCGGTGGACCCGCTGACCGGATCGCCCGGTGTGACGGGGCCGGCACCCGGCGCGGCGACGCGCGGCGGGGCGTTGGTCGCCGCGACCACGGCCGCCGCGTCCGCGCCCACCACCATCGTCGGCGCGCCGTACGCCGGCAGCGGCCCGGCCGGGGCGGGTGCGGGCCGGTCGGCGGGGGCACGCCGGGGACGGGCCGGCGTCGGCTCGGCGCCGGCCGGCAGGTCGAGGGCGGCCTCGGCGCCCATCCGGCGGCGCAGGGTGCCCAGGGCACGCGAGGTCTGGCTCTTCACCGTGCCCGGAGAGATGTTGAGCAGGGCGGCGGTCTGCGCCTCGGACAGATCCTCGTAGTAGCGCAGCACGAGCACCGCCCGCTGCCGGGCGGGCAGCGCGCTCAGGTGCCGCCAGAGCAGGTCCCGGTCGAGCTGCTGCTCGATCTCGTCGACCGCGGCCCGCTCCGGCAGCGTCTCGGTGGGGCGTTCACCGTGCCAGCGCCGGCGCCACCAACTGGTCGAGGTGTTGACCATGACCCGGCGGGCGTACGGCTCGATGGCCTCGATCCCGCCGAGCCGCTTCCAGGCCAGGTACGTCTTGGTCAACGCGGTCTGCAGCAGGTCCTCGGCGGTGGCCCAGTCGCCGCTGAGCAGGTACGCGGTGCGCAGGAGGGCGCCGGAGCGGGCCGCGACGAAGTCGCGGAACTCCTCCTCCAAGGGATCCCTGCCCGCCATCAGCCACCTCCGCGCCCCGTTTCCCTGGCAGGTTGCCACGTCCGCGACGGTCGGGTCGACGGCGAATGGTGCGCAGTTCCTCCGATGTTCGGACGAAAAGTTTCACGCCCCGTCGTCGGCCTTGGCCTCGTCGGCCTCCTTGCCCAGCCGCGCCTCGACCGCCTGCGGCTCGTACATCTCCTCGACGACGCGCAGGTAGAGCTCGTTCGGGTTGGGCAGGTTCTTGATCTCGCGGAGCGCCTGCTCCTGACCGGCGGACTCCAGCACGAACGTGCCGTAGTTGAGCGCCCGGCCGGTCGGGGTCTGCTCGTATTTCATGTCGGTGACCCGGACCAGCGGCATCATCGCGACCCGCCGGGTGATGATGCCGTTGACCACCATCACCCGCTTGTTGGTCAGGATGAAGCGGTCGTACCACCAGTCGGCGACCTTCCACGCCACCCAGCCCATCACCGCGAACCAGAGCAGCACCGCGATCGTGGTGAGCGCGCCGACGTCCTGCCCGGCGAGGAAGCCGGAGAGGTAGCCGAGCACGAAGGTCGCGGCGATGCCGACCAGCAGCGGGGTGGAGAGGTGGATCCAGTGCCGCTTCCACTCACCCCGGTAGCGCTCGGTGGGGAATAGGTAGCGGGCGACCAGCGAACTGGGCTCGTCCTCCAGCGGCAGCACCCGGCGGGGGGCCATGCCGGCGGCGTCGGCCCGCAGGCCGGCCAGCTCGTCCTCCGAGATCTGGGGCGGCTGGTAGCCGGCCTCGGGGTCGCGGATCCAGGCCCGGCCGGACCGCCCCTCCCCGGCATACGCCGGGCCGTCGCCGAAGCCGGCGTCGTCCGAAAGGGAGGGGCCGTCGCCGAGGCCCGGACCGGTGCCGTAGCCCGGCCCGTCGTCGGGCCCGAGCCGAGGGATCGGCTCCGTGTCTCGCTCCCGGCGCTCCCGGTCGGGGTCGTCGGGGTCGAAGGGTGGACCGGAGGGGCTTCCCATCGGCGGCTAGGCCACGAGACTGGTGAAGAAGTCGCCGAAGCCCTGTGCGATGTCCATGATGCCGCCGCCCAGGGACTTGAACACGTCCGCGGCGGAATTTGGCCGGTAGGCGACGAAGAAGATCAAGAATGCGATTCCGGCCCAGGTGAGGACCTTCTTGACCATGGCGGGCCATCCTCTCGCGCGGCGCCGGGTCCCATTACCGCAGCGGCACCCAGAGTATCAGTGTGGTGTCGTACAGTGAATATCTGCGTCCGTTCTCCGACATTCCGGGAGGGATGTCAAGCCTTCCCGTGCAGATACGGAGACGGTGCGCCGTACACGAGCTCGGGCGGTGTCCACTCGGTCAGGTCGTGCAGCACGACTTCTTCCGCGAGCAGGTGACCCGCACTCGCCGGCCAGGCTATCGCATGGAGCCACAAACCCCGAGCCTCGCCGGCGTACGCGCTTCGATCCGTCGGCGAGTTCACGAGCCACAGTGGAGTCGGGTGACCGGCCACCTTGATCCTGGCCTGCCCGACGTGCTCCGGGTGCCCGGGCCCCGGGTCGGTCAACGCCTCGGCCAGTTCCGGGCCCGGATCGGGGCCGGGCATCCCGGCGAACCGGGTGCCCAGGCCGACGCCCGGCTCCTCGGCCACGAAGACCAGGTCGGCCGGGCCCTCGCCGAGCGGCGCCGGCCCGGCGCAGGCGACCGCGGTGGCCCGGATGCCGGTCCGGTCGTCCCCGGCGTACGCCACGCCGGTCATGGTCCAGCCCGGCGGGAGCGGCCACGGGCACCACAGCGGCGTCGGCGGCCGGGCGGGCGGGTCGGCGGCGGAGGTGATGCGGTCCACCACGCTGGCCACGATCTCCGGGCCGATGTGCTCGGGCACGTGCAGTGGGGGAACCGGCCCGCAGTCCAGGCAGCGCGACTCGGTGTGCATCAGGTCCGGCGCCCGCACCGGGCCCCCACATCTCGGACAACTCACCGCGACACTCACCATCCCACCGTCGCCCCGCCGCGCCGCCCCGTCAAGCGGAGCGCCGCTTTTTCGGTGTCCCCGACCGCCCGCTCAGGCCGGCGGCGCGACGGCCACTGAGCCCGGCCGCGGGCCGGCCGCCCGGGTCGGGGCGAGACGGCCGCTCAGGTCGGGGGCGGGCCGGCGTGCGCGCGGATCCACGCGTGCATGGCGATGCCGCTGGCCACGCCGGCGTTGATCGACCGGGTCGAGCCGTACTGGGCGATGGAGAAGAGCTGGTCGCAGGCGGCGCGTGCCGGATCGGAGAGGCCCGGGCCCTCCTGCCCGAAGAGCAGGACGCAGCGCCGCGGCAGGGTGGTGGTCTCCAGCGGACGCGACCCGGGCAGGTTGTCGATGCCGACGACGGGCAGCTCCCGCCCGGCCGCCCAGGCGACGAAGTCCTCGATGGTTTCGTGATGGCGGACGTGCTGGTAGCGGTCGGTCACCATCGCCCCGCGCCGGTTCCACCGGCGACGGCCGACGATGTGCACCTCGGCGGCGAGGAAGGCGTTGGCATTGCGGACCACCGTGCCGATGTTGAAGTCGTGCTGCCAGTTCTCGATCGCCACGTGGAAGTCGTGCCGGCGCCGGTCCAGGTCCGCCACGACGGCCTCGCGCCGCCAGTAGCGGTAGCGATCGACCACGTTGCGCCGGTCGCCCTCGGCGAGCAGCTCGGGGTCGTAGCGCGGGTCGTCCGGCGGGTCCCCCGGCCACGGTCCCACACCGACGTCGAGCTGGTCTCCGGTCACGGTCAGGCAGGGTACGTCCCGCGCACGCCGCCCCGGGCCGCGACCCCGCCGGGGCTCAGCCCAGCCCCAGTGCGCCGCCGAGCCGGTCGAGGAAGCGGCGGTCGGCGGGCGCCGGCGGCAGCCCCTCGGCCCCGCTCGTCGCCGCCCGGCAGACCCGGGCCGCGACCGACTGCACCCACTGCCGGTACGCCGCCGAGTCGGCGGGATCGGCCCGCCGCAGCACCCGGGTCGCGGCCCGGCAGGCGGCGAGCAGGTCCACCACGTCGGTGAGCCGGTCGACCGGCTGGGACGCGCCGTCGTGCCGGGCGTAGATGGCGGCGACCACCGCGCGTACGAGATCGCTGTCGAAGGCCCGCCCCGCGGCGACCGCGTCCAGGCCGGCGAGCCCGGCGGCGACCCCCCGGTGGGGGCGGCCGGGGCCGGGCGCGGCGGCGGCCACGATCACCCGGCCGGGGAGGCTGGTCAGCAGATCCCACTCGGCGGCGGAGTAGACGGCGGTGGTAAGCGGTGCGGCGCGGCGGCCGGCAGAGGGCGGCTCTCCGGCGACGGAGTGGCTCATGGGAACCTCCGGCGCCAGCATATGCCCCGGAAGGGAAAAAGGGCCCCTTCCACCCGGAACCCGGATAAGAAGGGGCCGTCGCGTCAGCGGGGCTCGGGGAAGCTCGGCCGCTCCGGGTCCACGCCCTCGGGCACGGCGGTGGCCGCGTACTCCTTCTTGGGGACCATCACCCGGCGGCGGAAGACGCAGACCATCGTGCCGTCCTGGTTGTAGCCCCGGGTCTCCACCGAGACCACGCCCCGGTCCGGCTTGGAGGACGACTCCCGCTTGTCCAGCACGGTGGTCTCGCCGTAGATCGTGTCGCCGTGGAAGGTCGGGGCCACGTGCCGCAGCGACTCGACCTCGAGGTTCGCGATCGCCTTGCCGCTGACGTCGGGCACCGACATGCCCAGCAGCAGGGAGTAGATGTAGTTGCCGACCACGACGTTGCGCTTGAACTGACTCGCCGACTCGGCGTAGTGCGCGTCCATGTGCAGCGGGTGGTGGTTCATGGTGAGCAGGCAGAAGAGGTGGTCGTCGTACTCGGTGACCGTCTTGCCGGGCCAGTGCCGGTAGACCGCGCCGACCTCGAACTCCTCGTAGTAGCGGCCGAACTGCATCCTTGTCCCTTCGACGGGCGGCGATGGAGTTCGGCACAGCATGCCTTATCGAGTGTTAAGGCGACGGGTGGGGCGCGAGCCGTGCGGAAATGTCACACCGGCGCCACCGAGGGGAGACGCAATGAGCGGCGGGGCCCTCCCCGGCACCCGCCGCCCACGCTCTGATGCGGAAGATTCTGCCGTACGACAACGGGGACGGAACAGAGACAGAGGTCACATTTATCTTTTTGTAACACTACTCTGTGTAGCCATGGTGAGAGCCTTCGGCGATCTCCGCACACCGGATAGCCGCTTGTCAAGCGCCAGATTGCTCAATCATGTCGACCCGTCGTGCCGATCTTATTGGAAGCGCTCCCATCACCGCTGGTCACGCAAATGCGTCCTGCACTTGCGAGCCGCACGAGGAGCCGGAAAGCTACGCCCGTCGATGGGAGCGTGACCGTCGACACGGCCGGCGAGGGACGCGTTTCGCCGCGCCGGTGCCGGGAATTCCACGCGGTACGCCCTGGTTCCACCAGACGTAGCTATTCCGCGCCGATCGGAGACTTTCATGGCAACCGTAGAGCTGACCACGGCAAACTTCGATGAGGTGGCCGGCAGCGACGGCATCGTGCTCGTCGACTTCTGGGCCGAGTGGTGTGGCCCGTGCAAGCGGTTCGCCCCGGTCTACGAGCGCTCCTCGGAGAAGCACCCCGACATCCTCTTCGGCAAGGTCGACACCGAGGCGCAGCAGGAGCTGGGTGCCAAGTTCGACATCCGCTCCATCCCGACCATCATGGCGATCCGCGACGGCGTCATCGTCTTCGCCCAGCCCGGCGCCCTCCCCGAGTCCGCCCTGGAGAACCTGATCGAGCAGGTCCAGGCCCTCGACATGGACGACGTGCGCCAGAAGCTGGCCGGGCACAAGCACTGACCGACCCGTTCCACGACGGCCGGGCCCTCGATGGGCCCGGCCGTCGTCGCGTCCGCGTCCCGGCCCACTCGGCAGCGAGAAGTGGCCGTCGGACGGACCCCGCGGCGGGCGGTACATCCCGTATCGTCACGACCCGATGGAGACCTTGACCAGCCGCGGTCGCACTGTCCGGCTCGCCGCCACGGCCCTCGGCCTGGCCGTCCTGCTCGCCGGCACCGTCTGGGGCACCGACGACCACTTCCCGTTCGGCCCGTTCCGGATGTACTCGACCTCCAACCCGCCGAGTTCCCCCGCACCGGACACCCGCGTCGAGGGCGTCGACAGCACCGGCGCGGTCGTCGAGCTGGGCGAGAGCGCGACGGGCATCCGTCGGGCCGAGATCGAGGGCCAGCAGGACCGCTACGCCGCCGACCCCGAGCTGCTCACCGAGGTCGCCGACGCGTACGCCGAACGCCACCCCGGCGCGGCGAAGCTGGTCGAGGTCCGCATCGTGGTCCGCTGGCACGGCATCCGGGACGGCCGGCCCACCGGCCGGTGGACCGACGAGACCGTGGTCTCCTGGCAGGCGGGCAAATGAGCCGCTGGCTGACCGAGCCGGTGCCCCGCGGCCGGGTGGCCGCCTTCCGGACGCTGATCTATCTCTTCGTCGCCGCCGACCTGGTCGTCTTCACCCCGTGGGTACGCACCCGGGTATCCGTGCCCGGGGAGCTCTACCAGCCGCTGCTCGTCGGACGGGTGCTGCCGCTGCCCACGCCCACCCCGGCACTGGTCGCCGTGCTCTTCTGGGCCCTGCTGCTGCTTGCCCTGCTCGCCGCGACCGGCCGGGCGCCCCGACTGCTCGGCTGGGCGGTCTTCGCGCTCTACTTCGAGTGGATGATCGTCGCGATGAGCTACGGCAAGGTCGACCACGACCGGTTCGGCCTGCTCGTCGCGCTGGCCGTGCTGCCCACCGCCGGCCGGGCCCGGCACGGCGACACCACCCGCACCGAGGCGGGCGGCTGGGCCCTGCGGGTCACCCAGATCGCCGTCATCTGCACGTACTTCCTGGCCGCCTGGGCCAAGCTGCGCTTCGGCGGGCTGGACTGGCTGACCGGCTCGGTGCTGGCCCGGGCGATCATCCGGCGCGGCACCGAGCTGGCCGACCTGATCGCCTCGGTGCCGTACCTGCTGATCGTCGCCCAGTTCGGCATCGTCGCGTTCGAGCTGCTCAGCCCGGTGGTCTTCCTGCTGCGCGAGCGCTGGCGGCTGGCGACCGTGGGCTTCTTCTACTCGTTCCACCTGGTCACCATCGCGACCATCACCATCTCGTTCGCGCCGCACCTCGCCGCGATGACCAGCTTCCTGCCGCTGGAGAGGGTCCGGCCCGTCGTCTGGGCGCGCCGGCTGCTCACCCGCGGCGGGCGGGGCACCGGGCGGCCCGCCGACGCCGACGACCCCGCGCCGTCACTCGCCGGTCAGGCGTCCGCGGCCGGGCGACCGGACGGGCCGTAGAGGCGCTCCCGCGCCTCCTGGGGCAGCGCGCAGGCGGCCGTCCCGCCCGGGAGCCGGTGCCGGTTGCGGGCGACCCAGCGGTACGCGGGCCAGGCGGCGGCGCGTACCGGCGGGAACCGGAGGCCGGCGCCGGCCACCCGCCACAGCGGACCGCTGTCGCCGAGCAGTTTCGCGATCGCGTCGGGACCGGCCGCCCGGGAGCCGTCCGCGCCGACCCACTGCACCGCCTCCTCGCACTCGGCCTCGGTCAGGCCGAGCGCGTCGAGATCGGCGAACTGCCACGGCACCACCCGGACGCCCGTGGGGATCCGCCGGTCGATGAACTCGGCGCAGCGGGTGCAGAACGCGCAGTCCCCGTCGTAGACGAACGTCGACGTCTCCATGACTCCCATCCTCCACCCGCCGTCCGCCGGCCCGACGGCGAGGTGGGCGGGAACACGGCGGGTCACTTGCGCTCCGCTCGTACGCGTGTTCGAATGAGGGTCATGCGCTGGGACAACCTCTCCGCTCCCCCGGACGAGGGGGTTCCCGATCGGGCAGCGCCAGCGACGCCACCCCTGCCGCTGGCGCTGCCCGGCGCGATCGCCCGCACGTTCGACACCCCGGGCTTCGCCGGCATGACCTTCTACGAGATCCGGGCCAAGTCGATCATCAACAGGGTGCCCGGCGCGTCCCGCGTCCCCTTCGAGTGGACGATCAACCCGTACCGGGGCTGCTCCCATGCATGCCGCTACTGCTTCGCGAGGAACACCCACACATATCTCGACCTCGACGCTGGCGCGGACTTCGACCGCAAGGTGATCGTCAAGGTCAACGCGGGTGAGCTGGTCCGGCGGGAGCTGGCCGCGCCGCGCTGGCGGGGCGCGCACGTCGCGATGGGCACCAACGTCGACTGCTACCAGCGGGCCGAGGGGCGTTACCAGCTCATGCCGCAGATCATCGCGGCGCTGCGCGACTTCGCCAACCCGTTCTCGATCCTCACCAAGGGCACGCTGATCCTGCGGGACCTGCCGCTGCTGCGCCAGGCCGCCGAGGTGACGCGGGTCGGGGTCTCCTTCTCGGTGGGTTTCGTCGACGAGCGGCTCTGGCGCTCGGTCGAGCCGGGCACGCCCAGCCCGCGGCGGCGGCTGGACGCCGTGCGGGCGCTGACTGACGCGGGCTTCGACGTCGGGGTGCTGATGGCGCCGATCCTGCCCGGGCTCAGCGACGACGACGCCTCGATCGACGCCACGGTGGCCGCGATCGCCGCCGCCGGGGCGACCAGCGTGACGCCGTTGGCGCTGCACCTGCGGCCCGGGGCCCGGGAGTGGTACGCGCGCTGGCTCGGCCGCGAGTTTCCCCACCTGGTCCCCCGCTACCGCGAGCTCTACCGCTCCGGCGCGTACGCCCCGCAGCCCTACCAGCGGGAGCTGACGGCGCGGGTGCGGATCGCGGCTCGCCGGCACGGGCTGCACCGGGGCGAGCGCGGCGACAACCGCAGCCTGCCCGACCCGACGCCCGCGCCGCCGGCCGCCGAGCAGCTCAGTCTGTTGTAGACGGGGACCGATACGCTGCCCGCCATGCGGGAGACCATCACCCGGGCACTGCGCCGGCAGCGCGTCGCGGCGGCGGTCGCGGTGGCCCTCGGGCTGCTCTGGGGCGTGGTGGCTGGGTGGACGGCGCGGATCGGCGGCCCCGCCGCCCTGCTCATGTTGCTGCCGCTGCTCGCGCTCGGCTGGAGCCTGCTGCCGATCTTCGGGCGGCCCAGCACCACCGAGCCGCGGGTGGACGAGCGGGAACGGGCCTTCTTCGTGCCGCCCCGGCGCCGGCCGAGCTTCCGCTGCGTCATCCTCGGCTTCCTCGCGTACCAGATCGTCTACCACCCCGTCGCGAGCCGCGACGAGCTCTGGTGGGTCTATCCGAGCATCGCCGGCCCGCTGGCCGTGCTGCTGGCGGCGGCGCTCTGGCGGCGGGTGCCCGAGGTGGCACTGACCCCGACGGGGATCACCGCCGGCGACCCGCTGCGGCACGTCCACGTGCCGTGGGAGGCGCTGGACCCGGCGGCCATGGCGCGTCCGCCGCGGGCCGGCGCACTCCAACTGCCGGTGCTGCGTCCGGAACTGGTCCGGCGCGGCGGCATCGTCCGGCGTCCGCAGGTGGCCGTGGAGAACTGGGATCTGGATGTCGCGCCGGATTTGCTGGCCGGCGCAATCGCGCACTACGCCGCCCACCCGGAGCACCGCGCGGCGATCGGCACCCCGGAGGAGTACGCCCGGCTGCGCCGCGCGCTCGCTGACGGCGGTTGAGCGATGACGGCGGCTGAACGGCGGCGGCGGTTGAGCGGCGGGGCCAGCTTCGGCGGCGGGGTTAGAGTCGGCGGATGCGCTCCGCTCAGCAGATCCTCGCCGACTCCGCCGTGATCGCCGTCGTGGGCGCGTCCCGCGACCCGCGCAAGGCCGCGCACAGCGTGCCGTTGCAGATGCAGCGGTACGGCTGGCGGATCATCCCGGTCAACCCGACGGCGGACGAACTCTTCGGCGAGCGCGTCTACCGGTCGCTGGCCGACATCCCGCACCCCGTCGATCTGGTGGACGTGTTCCGGCCGGCGCAGGACGCGGTCGAGGTGGTCCGCGAGGCGGTCGCCATCGGCGCCCCGGCGGTCTGGTTGCAGCTCGGCATCGTCTCGCCGGAGGCGCGGCGGATCGCCTCGGAGGCGGGCATCGACTACGTCGAGGACCGCTGCCTGATCGTGGAGCGGGCCGCCGGCGGCCTGACCCGACTGGGCTGAGCGGGCGTCCGGCGGGCGGCGTCGGTGCCACCCGATCGGCCCTGTCGAGCTGATGTCGTAGACGACTCACGCCCGGGCGCCCGGACGATGCCGTAGACATCCGACCGACGCCCGGTCCCCCAAGGCCGGGGCGTGGTCCGGCACCACCGAGGACTGGTCAGGCACCGCCGCCGTCCCGCTCGCGGCCGGCTGCAATCCCACGCCCGGACGATGTCGCAGACATCCCACGCCCGGACGATGTCGCAGACATCCCACGGCCGGACGGTCCGCGACGACCTGCGCCGCGCCGAAACCCTGACGGCCGACCAGCCATGTCGTGGACGACGACCCGCGCCAGGACGCCCGGATGATGTCGTAAACGACTCAGCTCGACAGGGGCCGACCGGTGGCACCGGCGGTGGGCCGGTGCCACCGGTGCCGGCGACGCGATCGAGCCCTCAGCCTCAGAGTTTGTACTCCTTGAGCAGGCCCCGGGAGATGATGGTCTTCTGGATCTCCGAGGTGCCCTCGCCGATGAGCAGGAACGGGGCCTCCCGCATCAGCCGCTCGATCTCGTACTCCTTGGAGTAGCCGTAGCCGCCGTGGATGCGGAACGCCTCCTGGACGACCTCGGCGCAGTATTCGGAGGCGAGCAGCTTCGCCATGCCGGCCTCGACGTCGTTGCGCTGGCCGGCGTCCTTGAGCCGGGCGGCGTTGACCATGAGGGCGTGCGCGGCCTCGATCTTGGTGCCCATCTCGGCGAGCTTGAAGGCGACGGCCTGGTGCTTGGCGAGCGGCTGACCGAAGGTGCGGCGCTGCTGGGCGTACGCGACGGCGAGCTCGAAGGCGCGGATGGAGATGCCGCAGGCGCGGGCGGCCACGTTGACCCGGCCGACCTCGATGCCGTCCATCATCTGGTAGAAGCCGCGGCCGACCTTCTCCGCGCCACCGAGGACGGCGGACTCGGGAACGGTCACCCCGTCGAGGACCATCTCGGTGGTCTCGACGCCCTTGTAGCCCATCTTGTCGATCTTGCCGGGGATGGTGAGGCCGGGCGCGGTCTCGCCGAAGCCGGGCTCCTTCTCCAGCAGGAAGGTGCTCATGTTGCCGTAGACCGAGTCGGCGCCGGTGTCGGTCTTGACCAGGGTCGCCACCACGGAGGAGTACGCGCCGTTGGTCAGCCACATCTTCTGGCCGTTGATGACGAACCGGTCGCCGTCGCGGACGGCCTTCGACTTGATCGCGGAGACGTCGGAGCCGCACTCCGGCTCGGACATCGAGAAGGCGCCGCGCACCTCGCCGGTGGCCATCTTCGGCAGCAGCCGGGCCTTCTGCTCGGCGGAGCCGTGCTGGGAGATCAGGTACGCCACGATGAAGTGGGTGTTGACGATGCCGGAGATCGACATCCAGCCCCGCGACAGTTCCTCGACCACCAGGGCGTAGGTCAGCAGGGACTCGCCGAGCCCGCCGTACTCCTCGTCGATGGTGAGGCCGAAGAGGCCCATCTCGCGCATCCCGTCGAGGATGTCGGTCGGGTACTCGTCGGCGTGCTCCAGCCGCTGCGCGTGCGGGATGATCTCCTTGTCGGCGAACTCCCGGACGGTTTCCAGGATCGACCGCTGCACATCGGTCAGGCCGGGCGTCTGGGCGAGTCGGGCCATCTCAGCCTCCGGGGGTCGGCGCCTTACTCATGGGTAACTGAACGCTCGGTCAGTATCAGCCGCCCGGCGGGCGAGGCCAAGGTGACCAGTCCACACAACCGCTGTGAAAAGGTTCACCGCTGCGGGTAGCGTCCGGCAAGAGGGACGCGATCCGCCACCGGCAGGAGGAGACCGTGAGCCAGCCACCATCGCCGGGCCCGCCCGATCCAGACCGGCCGCCGTCGCCCTGGGAGCCCCCGCCGGGCCACGACCCGTCGCGGTCCGAGCCGCCCCCGTCGTGGTCCGAGCCGCCGTCGTACCACCCGCCCTCCCACGAGCAGCCGGCGTACGGGCAGCCCGCCCACGAGCAGCCCGCCTACGGGCAGCCGTCCTACGAGCAGCCCGGCGAGGCGCCGCACGGCCAGCAGTGGGGGCACCAGCCCCCGTACACCCCGCAGGTGCCCTACGGGCAGTACGGCCCGCCGTCCGGTCCCCGCCCCGGCGGGGGCACGAACGTGCTGGCCATCCTCTCGCTGGTGCTCGCGTTCGTCTTCGCCCCGGCCGGCATCGTGCTCGGGCACCTGGCCAAGCGGCAGATCCGCACCACGGGCGAGGAGGGCGACCAGCTCGCCACCTGGGGCCTCGTCCTCGGCTACGTCTTCACCGGGCTGGGCCTGCTCGCCTGCTGCGGATGGATCGCCCTGATCGTCGTCGCCGGCGACGGCGGCACCACCTACTGACGGCCGCCGCCGGCACGGCTCACCGGAACTGCGCCTCGCGGACGCTGTTGCCGCCGTCCACCACCAGCATCTGCCCGGTGATGTACGACGCGGCCGGCGAGCAGAGGAAGGCGATCGCGGCGGCCACCTCGTCCGGCGTGCCGGGGCGACCGACCGGGGTGCCGAGGCCCTGCCTGATCTCCGCGACCGTGGAGGCCGCGGTGTGGATGGTGCCCGGCGCGACCGCGTTGACGGTCACCCCGTCGGCGATCATCTCCATCGCCAGCGCCCGGGTCAGCCCGACCACGCCCGCCTTGGCCGCCGCGTACGCCGCCTCCGTCGGCAGCGCGTTGACCGGCCCGGCGGTGGCCGCGAGGTTGACGATCCGGCCCCAGCCCCGCTCGGCCATCCCGCCGATGAAGGCGCGGCTGCACAGGAACGCGGTGGTCAGGTTCCGGTCGATCTCGCCGCGCCACTCGTCGTAGCTGAGCTGCGCGACCGGGCGCAGCACCTCGGGGCTCGCCCGGCTGGCCAGCCCGGCGTTGTTGACCAGCACCTCCACGTCGCCGAGCTGCTCGGTGACCGCGTCGGCGAGCGCCCCGACCTCCGACTCGTCGGTGAGGTCCGCGACGAAGCCGGTCACGCCCAGCTCGCTGGCCCGCTCGTGGATGCGCCGGGTGGTGGAGACGATGGCCACCCGGGCACCGAGGTCGGTCAGCCGGCGGGCCGTCGCGTACCCGATGCCGTCCGCGCTGCCCGCCCCCGTGACCAGGGCGACCTTCCCGTCGAGCCGCATGGTCACCGGGTCGGGCACCGGCGCCGGCTCGTCGATGCCGGCGGGGCCCGCCGGTGCGGCGGCGCGGGTACGCCGGGCCAGGCCGGGGCGGCTCGCGTCCCGTCTCGGTCGGCTTCCGGAACGGTCCGCGGCTCGCGCGTCAATCACCATGCCAGGATCCTGCCCGCTTCCCCAGGCTCGGGCAACGCGGCACACCCGGTGGTGACCCCCCAGCGTGTGGGTCGACCTGACTACCCTGACGGGCGCACCCGCACCCAACGGAGTAGACGAATGACATATCCCCCGCCGTCCGGCGGCTGGAACGACCCGGCGTGGTCGGGCCAGCAGTCGAGCCCGCCCGCCGACCCGGTGAGCGGTCAGCCCATCCCCGTCCAGCCCACCGCCGCCGATCCGTACGCCCCGGCCGACCCGTACGCGGGCGGTGACCCGTACGCCGGCATGAAGCAGACCTCGGGCCAGCCCGCCGCCGGATACCCGGCCCCGGCCTACCCGGCGTACGGCTACGCCGCACCGCAGAAGACCAACGGCCTGGCGATCGCCGCCCTGGTGCTCTCCCTGGTCGGCTTCACGTCCTGCATCACCGCGCCGGTCGGCGCGATCCTCGGTCACGTCGCCCAGAAGCAGATCCGGCAGACGGGCGAGGGCGGCGAGGGCATGGCGAAGGCCGCCATCATCGTCGGCTGGATCCTCACCGGCCTGCTCGTCCTGCTGATCCTGTTCTACGTGGCAGCCATCGTCTTCGCCATCACGCAGTCCGACTCCAGCAGCAGCTACTGAACGCACCGTGCCGCCCCGGTGTGGCCGGGGCGGCACGGAAGGACCCGGCCGTCTACTCCGCCGGCGGGGTGAAGCTGGACGTCCGCGTCATCCCGGCCGCCCGGCCCTTCGCCGCGACGACCAGCGCCATCTTGCGGGACGCCTCGTCGATCATCTCGTCGCCGAGCATCACGGCGCCGAGCTTGCCGCCCGCCTCCGACGTGTAGTGCTCGTACGCGTCGAGGATCAGCTCCGCGTGGTCGTAGTCGGCCTGGGCCGGCGAGTAGACCTCGTTCGCGGCGTCGATCTGGCCCGGGTGCAGCACCCACTTGCCGTCGAAGCCGAGCGCCGCCGAACGCTTGGCCACCTCGCGGAACGCGTCCACGTCGCGGATCTGCAGGAACGGGCCGTCGATGGCCTGCTTGTCGTGCATCCGGGCCGCCATCAGGATGCGCATGAGGATGTAGTGGTAGGGGTCGCCCGGATAGTCCGGGATGAGGGCGCCGACCACCAGGGACTTCATGTTGATCGAGGCCATGAAGTCGGCCGGGCCGAAGATGATCGTCTCGACCCGGGGCGAGGCGGCGGCGATGGCGTCCACGTTGACCAGGCCGGCGGCGTTCTCGATCTGCGCCTCGATGCCGATCCGGCCGACCTCGAGGCCGAGCGTCTTCTCCAGCTGGGTCAGCGTCATGTCGAGCCACTGCACCTGGGCCGCGTTCTGCACCTTCGGCAGCATGATGCAGTCCAGGTTCGCGGCCGCCCCCTCGACCACGTCGATGACGTCCCGGTAGGTCCACGGGGTCGTCAGGTCGTTGACGCGCACGACGCGGGTCTTGCCCGACCAGTCGCCCTCGTTGAGCGCCGCGACGATGTTCTTCCGGGCGTCGGGCTTGGCCAGCGGGGCGACCGCGTCCTCCAGGTCGAGGAAGACCTGGTCGGCGGGGAGGCCCTGGGCCTTGCCGAGCATCTTGACGCTGGAGCCGGGTACCGCGAGGCAGGACCGGCGGGGGCGACCGACTGCGGCCATGGATGCGCTCCTTCCAGCGTGCGGCGGGCACGCCGACGCCACCTGACGAAATGCGAGGACTTAACGATCCCAAAGGGCTTTGTGACGCCACGGTAACCTCGTGCCGTGACCGGGGTGAATGGACCTGTGGAAGATCTCACTGGACGTCGGCTGGTGGTGGTGACCGGGGCCAGTTCGGGCATCGGGCTGGCGGCCGCCGTCGACCTGGCGCGCCGCAACGACCAGGTGGTACTGGTCGGCCGGGACCCGGCCCGGCTCCAGGCCGCGGCGGAGCAGGTCCGGGAGGCGTCCGGCGAGCGGCCCGAACTGTTCCGGGCCGACTTCGCCGTGCTGGACGACGTCCGTCGGCTGGCCGAGAAGCTGCGGGCCGCGTACGACCGGATCGACGTGCTGGCCAACAACGCCGGCGCGATCGTCCTCCAGCCGCTCACCACGGTCGACGGCTTCGAGCTGTCGATCCAGGCCAACCACCTGGCCCCGTTCCTGCTCAGCAACCTGCTGCGGGACCGGATCGGCCGGATGGTGGTGACCGCCTCCGGCGCGCACCGCAGCGGCGCGCTCGACCCCGACGACCTGAACGCCCCGCTGCGCCGCTACCGCCCGATGCAGGCGTACGGCACCAGCAAGCAGGCGAACATCCTGTTCACCGCCGAGGCGGCCCGGCGCTGGCCGGACGTTCCGGCGTACAGCTTCCACCCCGGCGTGGTGCGCACCCGGTTCGGCAACGACAGCCGGCTGGTCGCCCTGGGCATGCGGCTGCTGCCGTTCCGCAGCCCCGAGAAGGGGGCGGAGACGTTGGTCTGGCTCGCCAACCAGGACCCGTCGCGCCTGCGCACCGGCGGCTACTACGCCGACCGGCGGCCCCGCCGGCCGCTGCGCAAGGCGGCCGACCCGCAGCTCGCCGCCCGGCTCTGGGCGGCCAGCGCCGAGGCGGTCGGCGTCCCGGGATAGCGCTGTCGCCCGCGATCGCCCCGCTGCCATACTCCGCCGCATGACGACGGGGAACGACACCACCGCGCACGACCGGCGGGACGCGACCGGTCGGCCGACGGCCGCAACGGATGCGGCCCTCGGCCCGGCCGGCGACACGCTGAGCGTGCTCGGCGCGGACCAGGAGTTGGCGGCCCGGCTCGACGCCGAGCTGACCGCCTTCAACAACTCAGCTACCGGCGCGGACGACGAGGCCGACCTCTCCGTCCGCGTCACCGACGCCGACGGCGAGCTCGTCGCCGGGCTGACCGGCTGGACGTGGGGAGACTGCGCCGGGATCAACACGGTGTGGGTCCGCGAGGACCGCCGGTCCGAGGGCTGGGGCGGCCGGCTGCTGCGCGCCGCCGAGGAGGAGGCCCGCCGACGCGGCTGCACCCAGATCTCGGTCGCCTCGTTCTCGTTCCAGGCGCCGGACTTCTACCGCCGCAACGGCTACCTGGACACCGGGCGGCGGGAGGGCATCCCCGGCGGCCACGTCGACCACCACTTCTGGAAGTCGCTGGTCACCGACCCGGCCGACGCGGTGCGCGTGGTCGCCCTCGTGGAGCTGCCCGAGGTCGAGGCCGGCCGGCGGTACGAGGACACGGTGCTGGGCCTGCTCGGGCGGCACGGCGGGCGGCTGGAGCGCCGGCTGCGCACCGGCGACGGGCACACCGAGGTGCACCTGATCCGCTTCGACACCCGCGACGGCTACGACGCCTTCCTGGCCGACCCGGAACGGGTGGCGCTGCGGGCCGCGCTGGGCGACGCCGCGCCGACCGCCCGGGTGCTGGAGGTCCACGAGGCCTGACGGCGCGGTGGTCGTCCGAGCCGCAGGCGGCGCGCGGGGCCGGACGCGCCTCATCGACCGGCCGCGCACGCCGCCTCACCCCGCCCGAGGCGGACGCCGCCTCACCCGCCCGGCGCGGACGCCACCTCACCCGCCGGCCGCGCACGCCGCCTCCTCCGTCGGGAGCGCACCAGCCCGATCCCGGCCCCGACCAGCAGGGTCACGCCGGCCAGCCCGAGGGCGACCAGCCAGGACGGCGGGGGGCCGAAGTCGGGCTCGCCGGCCTTCCGGACCGCGCCGTCGACCGCGAGGTCGGCGGCGACCGAGAGCTCGGTGACGCCGTCCGGGGTGCGCCACAGCACCTCGGGTGCGGCGGCGCCCCGACGCAGCAGCACCACCTGGACGGCCGCCGTGCCCGGCTCGTGGTAGGGGCTGCTCGCGATGTCGTGCTCGTCCGGCCGGTTGACCGCGTCCGGCCCGGGCACGCCCACCAGCGCGACCGCCTCGTCCGCCGACCGCCAGCCGAGCACCTGCACGAAGGTGGCGGAATTCACCGCCGGGAAGGAGGCGGCGGTGAGCCGGGTCGGGACGACCAGCTGCCAGCTACGCCGGTAGGTCGGCACCGGGCCCGGACAGCGCCCGCAGGTCTTCCGCGAGACCACGGCCACCGACTGTCCGTCGGGCAGCCACGCACCCGGCCCGGCCAGCCGCCCGGGCAGCTTCAGGTAGGGCGTGGCGGTGCCGTCGGCGCCCGCGTCGGCGACCCGGGTCAGCCACACCTCGTTGCGGACCTGAATGGCGAGGGTGCCCCCGTCCGGGGTGACGGCGGCCCGCCCCGGCGGCACCCAGGCCGTCCCGACCGGGACCCGCAGCACGTCGGCCCGGCGTTCCCGGTCGTACAGACCGACGTACGGGGTGGCGTAGGTGTTCGGCGCGGTGAAGGTGTCCTCCGCCGCGTAGGCGAGCCGCCTGCCGTCGGGCGCGAAGGCCAGCGGGTGCCCGTGCACGCCGGCGCCGGTGTGCTCACCGGTGGTCAGGTCGAACAGCCGCCCACCGGCCCAGACGTGCCGGCCGTCCGGGGAGAGCAGCGCGTCGAACCCGGGCGAGGCCGGGCCGGCGTCCAAGCGACGGTAGCGGTCGGCCCCGGCGGCCACCACGGCCATCCGATCCTCGTGCCAGTCGCTGCGCACCGCCGGGCCGCCGAACAGCGCCGCCGCCGGGCCGGGTGGCGACCCGTCGACGGATGCGGTGAGCAGTCGCGGCGCGACCAGGCGGGACGGCAGGCCGGGCGCGTCGACGCGGGAAGCCGAGGGAGCCGGCAGGGCGACCGGGCGCAGCGCGTACCCGACGCTGAGGACCAGCACCAGGACGGCGAGCGCGCCGGCCGCGGCGGCCCGCCGCCCCCGGTGCCGGCGTCGGGCGGCGTCGAAGAGATCCTCCGGCACGGCGGCGGCCGGCACGCCGTCGGCCAGGCCGCGCAACGCCGTGGTGAGTCGATCGGTCATCGGTGCGTCTCCTGCGGTTTCCGGCCGACCAGATCGGCCAACTCGGGGGCGAGGGCGCGCAGCCTGCCGAGGGCGTGCCGCGTCTGGCTCTTGACCGTGCCGATCCGGCAGCCGAGCAGTTCCGCGGTCTCGGCCTCGCTGCGGTCCTCGTAGTAGCGCAGCACCAGCACGGCCCGCTGCCGGACCGTCAGCCGGTCCAGCGCCGTCCGCAGCGCCAGTCGCAGGTCGACGTCGTCGGGTGCGGCGGCCCGCTCGGGCAGCACCGCGCCCAGTCGCTCGGGCGGGCGGGCCCGCCGCCATCGCCACCAGCTCGCCGCCTGCGTGTAGAGCACCCGGCGCAGGTACGCCCCGGGATCGTCGAGCCGCTCCCAGCGCACGGCCACCCGGGCAAACGCGACCTGCACCAGATCCTCGGCGTGGTGCCGATCGCCGGTCAGCAGGTACGCGAACCGGGTCAGCCCGGCCG
The DNA here is from genome assembly GCF_051386395.1 of Micromonospora sp. URMC 106. Lineage (NCBI taxonomy): Bacteria > Bacillati > Actinomycetota > Actinomycetes > Micromonosporales > Micromonosporaceae > Micromonospora > Micromonospora sp. URMC 106. Next base: position 41,987 of record NZ_JBPQTP010000013.1, on the reverse strand, counting down.
TCTCGGCGCGGACGAGTTCGGCGAAGCCGGCTCGGGCGCGGTCCTCAGAAGTCAACGAACAGCCCTCCTCACCCGAGCAGACGCCGGCAGGGGTCGTCGCGGAGGGAACCTACTCGTCCAGGTGCACCGGGAGGCTGGTGACCACCACCCCGGGCAGCCGGCGCAACGCCGCGCGCAGCCGCTGCTCCGTGCGGCTGTGCAGCGGCCGGTGCCAGCGGCTGCGCACCACCACCTCCGGCACGATGACGGTCAGCACCAGATCGGTCCGGGAGGCGTGCAGCGCCTCCAGGTAGTGCGCGAGCGGCCCGATCACCGCCCGGTACGGGGAGACGATCGTCTCCAGCCGCAGGTGGTCGCCCCACGCCCGCCACTGCTCCCGGAACCGGTCCGCCTCCGGCTCCTCGGGGGCGATGTGCACGGCCAGCGTCGGCTGCCCGAGCGAGGCCGCGTACGCCAGCGCGCGCAGCGAGGCCCGGTTCAGCCGGGCGACCGGCACCACCACCAGGTGGCGTACCTGCTCGGGCAGTTCCTCGTCCTCGGGCGCCGCGGCCCCGGCGGCGGGCGGTCGCGCCGGCACCACCGGCGGCCCGGGGCCTGGCCCGGGCGGCGGCGGGTGCAGTGCCAGCGAGCGGTGCAGCACCCGGTAGTGCCGGTGGATCGCGCCCCCGAGCAGAACCAGCAGCGGCACGGCGACCACCACCACCCAGGCGCCCGCGGTGAACTTGGTGACCCCGGCGGTGAGCAGCACCAGCCCGGACAACGCCGCGCCGACGGCGTTGACGGCCGCCTTCCGCCCCCAGCCGGGGCCGTGCCGGCGACGCCAGTGCACCACCATCCCGGCCTGGGACAGGGTGAAGGCCAGGAACACCCCGACCGCGTAGAGCGGGATCAACGATTCCGTGTGGCCACGGAACGCCACCAGCACCGCCGCCGCGGCCACGGCCAGCGCGAACAGGCCGTCGCTGAAGGCCAGCCGGTCCCCCATGTGCAGGAAGCGGCGCGGCGCGTGACCGGCCCGGGCCATGAAGAACAGCAGCCGGGGGAAGCCGTTGAAGGCGGTGTTCGCGGCCAGCAGCAGGATCAGCGCGGTGGCCGCCTGGATCAGCCCGTACCAGGGGCCGGTCGGGAAGGTGACCCGGGCGAGCTGGGACAGCAGCGTCGCCTTGGGGGTGGGCACCAGGCCGGCCAGGTGGATCAGCCCGGTCAGGCCGACGAAGAGCAGCACCAGCATGCCCACCATCCACCCCAGCGTGGTGCGCGCGTTGCGCCACTCCGGCGGGCGGAACGCGGGCACCGCGTTGGAGACCGCCTCGATGCCGGTCATCGACACCGCGCCGGAGGAGAACGCCCGGAGCACGAGCAGCAGGCCCAGCCCTTCGGCGGCCGGCACCGGCGGCGGGTCGACGGGGGCGAATCCGCGGCCGGCCGCGCGGAACCAGCCCACCGCGAGCAACACCAGCAGCGCGACCAGGAAGGCGTACGTCGGCAGCACGAAGAGGTTGCCGGCGGTGCGGACGCCGCGCAGGTTGCCGGCCAGCAGCAGGGCGATGGTCAGCACGCCGAGCGGCACGGTCCACCCGGCCAGCTCGGGCAGCGCCGAGGTGACCGCGTGCACGCCGGCCGCCACCGACACCGCGACCGTGAGCACGTAGTCGACCATCAGGCCGGCCGCCGCGGCCAGTCCGGCCCGGGCGCCCAGGTTGTCCCCGGCCACCACGTACGAGCCGGCGCCGTGCGGGTAGGCGACGACGGTCTGCCGGTAGGAGACGCCGACCGCCACCATGAGCAGGGCCAGCCCGGCGGCCAGCGGCAGGGACAGCCCGAGCGCGTCGCCGCCGGCGAGCACCAGCACGGCGAGCATCGCCTCCGGCCCGTACGCCACCGAGCTGAGCAGGTCGGAGGAGAGCACCGGCAGGGCGACCAGCTTGCGCATCCGCTCGTAGAGCACGGCGGCGCTGCTGAGCGGCGGCCCGAACAGCGCCCGCCGCAGGCGGGTAACCGCCCGGCCGAGGCGGGTCCCGGGCAGGTTGGCCGGCTCGGTGGCGACCAGTTCGTCCGGCTCCCCCACGCGGAACATGGCGATCGGGGCGAGCCGGCCGAACCGGGTCGGGGTCGGCTGGTCGCCGTGGCGGCGCAGCGTGGGGTCCACCGGCAGGGTGTCCGCGCCCGGGGGGCGGTCCCGGCGGGCGACCTGCCACCGGTCGCCGATCCGGCGCAGCGCCCGCAGCTCGTCCGGGTCCAGGGGCGGGAACTCTGCCGACGGCGTGACGACGGTGGCGCGCTCGCCCTCGCCGCCGTTCCGCTCGGTCATCCGCCGTCCCGTCTCCCGCGTCTCTCTCCCGCACTCTCACCGACGCGGGCGCCCCCGGCGGGCGGAACGGCAGTTCTCGCCGGCGAAGGAGTGGACGGTTCAGTCGCGCAGCGGGCCCGCGTCGGCCGGGACGGCGGTGGCGACGGGCGGGACGCGGCGGGCGGCGCGGGCGCCGCCGAGCACCACCACCGCGACGCCGGCCAGCAGCAGCGCCAGGCCGGGCAGGGCGGTGGCCCGGGGCAGCTGGCCCAGCCAGGCCCAGCCGATCAGGGCCGCGCCCGGGGCCTCCAGCAGGATCAGCACGCTGACCGTGGTCGCCGAGACCCGGCGCAGCGCGTAGTTGAACATCGAGTGCCCGAGCAGTTGGGCGCCGGCCACCAGGGCGAGCACGGCGGCCCAGGTGCCGGTGTCGAAGCCGGTCAGCGGCACCCCGCCCACCAGGCAGACCACCAGCAGGAGCAGCGCGCAGACGCCGTAGCAGATGGTGGTGTACGTGGTGGTGCTGATCGTCGTGCGGGCCCGCTCGCCGAACGCGGTGTAGACCGCCGCGAACATGCCGCCGACCACCGCGAGCAGGTCGCCGGCGAAGGCCCGGCCCGAGCCGACGAAGTCCGCGCCGGTGGCGAGGCCCGCCCCGGCGACCGCCACCCCGATGCCGGCCCAGACGACGACCGGCAGCCGGCGACCCTGACCGCGGGCGATCAGCCCCTGCCAGACCGGCTGGGTGGCCCCCAGCGCCGTCGCCGCGGCGACCGAGGTGAGCTGGGCGCTCGGCATCCAGGTGGCGAAGTGGGCGGCGAGCGCGACCCCCGACAGGACGCAGTAGAGGCCGTCGCGCCGCCCGCCGCCGACCGTCAGTGACCGGAACTCGGCCCGCCGCCGGCCCAGCGAGTACGGGCCGAGCACGGCGACCGAGAGCGTGTTGCGCCAGAACGCGACGGCCAGGGCGGGCGCCGCCGCGAACGCCACCAGGGGGGCGGACGACGAGACGGCCACGACGGCCAGGGCGAGCGCCCCGGTGGTCACCGGGTCCAGGGGCGGGCGGTGCGGTGCGGTGGACACGGGGAGCAATCCTCACACGACGCGGGCCAGCACGGACCGTCAACGCTCGGTTACGATCATGCCTGTCCGCGCCGGCGACCCCTCAACCGCCCGGAGGCGCTCCCCCATGCCCACCTTCCAGGCGGTGCTGTTCGACTTCTTCGGCACGCTGACCCGTTCCGTCCAGCGGGGCGCGGCGCACCGGTCGACGGCCGAGCTGCTCGGTTGCTCGCCCGGCACGCTCGTCGACGTGCTCGACCGCACCTTCTACGAGCGGGCCTGCGGGCGGTTCGGCAATGCCGAGGCGACCCTGCGCTGGGTCTGCGAGCAGGCCGGCGTCCACCCCTCGGACGACGCGGTCCGGTCGGCGGTGGCCTCCCGCCACCGGGCCGTACGCGCCGACACCCGGCTGCGGGACGAGGCGGTGCCGACGCTGGCCGCCCTGCGCCGGCGCGGCCTGCGGACCGGCGTGATCAGCGACTGCACCCACGAGCTGCCGGCGTTCCTGCCCCAGCTGCCGATCGCCCCGCTGCTCGACGTCCAGGTCTTCTCGGTGCAGGTCGGGCGCTGCAAGCCGGATCCGGCGCTCTACCAGGCGGCGTGCCGGCGGCTCGGCCTGGCGGCGCCGGACTGCCTCTACGTCGGCGACGGCGGCAGCCAGGAGCTGACCGGGGCGGAGCGGGCCGGGATGACCGCGGTGCGGCTGGCCGCGCCGGACCTGGCCGAACACATGGTGTTCAACGCCGACGCGACCTGGCGCGGGCACGTGCTGCGCTCGCTCGACGAGGTGATCGACCTGGTCGAGGGGACGGTGGCGCCCGCGGCCGAGCAGGCGGGCGCGCCGGTGCCGGCCGGCTGTGGCTTCTGACCGGCGCCCCGGCCGTGGACGGCACGCCGATCCGACCGGCGACACCTCCGACCCGGCGGCGCGACCGGCGGCCGGCCGGGCTCGGCAGCGGCAGCGGGAGCGGGAGCGGCCACCAGCCTCGGCGACGTGACCGGTCGCCAGCCTCGGCGACGTGACCGGCCACCAGCCTCGGGGACGTGACCGGTCGCCGGGCTCAGCGGCGTGACCGGCCACCAGCCTCGGGGGCGTGACCGGCCACCAGCCTCGGCGGCGTGACCGGCCGGCCGGGCTCAGCGGCGGCGGACGCGGTGCAGGCGGAACGGCTTGCGGGTGGCCCGGACCGCCGGCGTCTCGCGGGGCACCTCGGCCAGCGAGCCGGCGGGCAGGTCGGCGCCGGCGAGCGGCTCCCCGACCGGGGTCAGCCGGTTCACGGCGCAGCCCTCGGCCGCCCAGCGGGCCACCAGGTCGGCGGTCGGCCCGGGCGCGTTCAGGCGCTTCGCGGCGACCAGCGGGGCGGTGGTCTCCCAGTGCTCGGTGCCGGGCGCCAGGCGGCTCACCCGGGCCGGCCACGTGACGATCCGCCCGCCGTGGTCACCGCGGAGGGTGACCTGCGCCTCGGTGGCGTCGACCAGCCCCGGCGCGGACTGCTCGCCCGGGCCGCTGACCACGAAGAGCGCCCCCTCCAGGGGCACGCACCAGAGCGCGAGCGCCGGCCCGCCGGGCACGCTCACCCAGGCCACGGCGGCCTTCTTCATCGCCTCGTCGACCAGCGGCGTGCTGGTCCGGTCCGCGTCGGTCACCCCGGCATCCTCCCGCACCCGCCCCGGTCCCGTCAGCCTCACCCGGTCCGCCGGGTCGGCGCCGGCCACGGCGCCACCGGCCGGCCACGGAGGTCAGCCGACGAAGGGGGGGACCATGATCTCGCCCCGGGCCACCGGCATCACGTGGCCCGCCACGGTGGCGCCCACCGCCTGGCCACCGGCGGCGGTCACCGTGCAGGCCAGCACGGACGGGCGGTTGATCTCGATGCCCTGGTGGACGGTGTACTCCGCGCGCCCGTCGGCGGGCAGCAGGCCGCTGGCGACCAGCCACACCCCGAGCCCCAGGGCGGCCGAGCCGGTGGCCGGGTCCTCCGGCACACCGAGGCCGGGAACGAAGACCCGGGCGTGCGCGGTTTGCGCGGCGGCGTCCCAGGAGAAGACGCTGACGTGCTCCACGCCGTACCGCTGTGCCGCCGCCGCGTTGACCCGGGCGCGGGCCACGGCGTCCGGACGGACCGGGAGGTACGGGAACTCCAGCCCGCAGCCGGCCACCCGGGGTGCCGGACCGACGTGGTCGTCCGCGTTCAGCCCGGCCATCTCCAGCAGCGGCTCCGGGTCCAGCTCGGGGCCGAGGGTGGGGACGCCGCCGGTCAGCGTCGCCCCGGTCGCGGTCACCTCGATCGGAAGCACCCCGGCGCCGCACTCCTGGGTGACCTGCCCCGCGCCGAACAGGCCCCGGCGGCTGGCGGTCACCGCCGCGCCGACGCTGGGATGCCCCGCGAAGGGCAGCTCCTCGGCGGGGGTGAAGATGCGGGCCCGGTAGGTGGCGCCGACCTGGGTGGGCGGGAGCACAAACACCGTCTCGGAGAGGTTGAACTCACACGCGAGCGCCTGCATCTGCTCGGTGGCCAGCGCTTCGGCGCCGAACACCACGGCCAGCGGGTTGCCGGCGAACGGGCGGTCGGTGAAGACGTCCACGATCTCGTAGGCCAAGGTCGACATGTTGATAAACACTAGGCGCTTAGGCTGGTGCCCGTGACCACGCCGACCCGGATCTACATCGCCCGCCTCGCCGGGGTCGCCGTCTTCGACCCCAACGGCGACCAGGTGGGCCGGATCCGCGACGCCGTGGCCCGGCTGCGACCGACGCAACGCCCACCCGAGGTGGTCGGTCTGGTCGCCGAGATGCCGATGCGGCGGCGCATCTTCCTCTCCATCAACCGGATCACCTCCATCGACTCGGACGCGGTCGTGCTCGGCACCGGCACGCTCAACCTGCGGCGCTTCGAGAAGCGACCGAACGAGCTGCTCGTGCTCCAGGAGCTGCTCGACCGGCGGGTGCAGGTCGAGCCGGGCGGGCAGCCCGGCTCGGTCGTCGACGTGGCGATGGAGTGCAGCCGGGGCGGCGAGTGGTCGCTGACCCGGGTGGCCGTACGCGAGCAGACCGGCCGGCTGACCCGCCGCGGTCACCTGCACCAGATCGAGTGGGAGCGGGTACGCGGGCTCAGCGGCATCGCCGACACCCGGGGCACCGCCAACCTCCTCGCGGTGCTGGAGGATATGCGCCCGGCCGACCTCGCCAACGCCCTCCAGGACCTCCCCGACACCCGGCGCAACGAGGTCGCCGCCGCGCTGGACGACGAGCGCCTGGCGGACGTACTGAGCGAGCTGCCGGAGCACGACCAGGTGGAGATCCTGGCCGCGCTGGACCGGGAGCGGGCCGCCGACGTGCTGGAGGAGATGGATCCGGACGACGCGGCCGACCTGCTCAGCGAGCTGCCGCCGCCGGAGCAGGACGTGCTGCTCGACCTGATGCAGCCGGACGAGGCCGACCCGGTGCGTCAGCTGCTCAAGTACACGCCCGGCACGGCGGGCAGCGTGATGACCTCCGAGCCGGTCATCCTGCCGCCGGACGCCACCGTCGCCGAGGCGCTGGCCCGGATCCGGGAACCGCAGCTCTCGCCCGCGATCGCCGCGCAGGTCTTCGTGTCGCGGGCGCCGATGACCACGCCGACGGGCCGCTACCTCGGCATGGTGCACTTCCAGCGGCTGCTCCGCGAGCCGCCGGCGGACCTGCTCGGCGGGGTGGTGGTCAACGACATCGACCCGCTGCGGGCGACCACCCCGCTGCCGGAGATCACCCGCCGGATGGCCACGTACGACCTGGTCGCCATGCCGGTGATCGACCGCAACAACCGGCTGGTCGGCGCGGTCACGGTCGACGACGTGCTGGATCACCTGCTGCCCCGCGACTGGCGGGACCGGGACGCCGGCGCGAGCCCGACCCCCTCCGAGCCGGTGGGCGGCGCGGATGGCTGACCAGCGACGGGCGCAGCGGCTCGACCAGCCGCGCGAGCCCAGGGGCGTCAAGCTGCCCCGGTTCGACCCGGAGGCCTTCGGCCGGTGGTCCGAGGGCATCGCCCGGGGGATGGGGACCGCGAACTTCATCGTCTACATGACGATCGTGATCGCGCTGTGGTTCGGCTGGAACACCCTGGCCCCGGCGCACCTGCGCTTCGACCCGTACACCTTCACGTTCCTGACCCTGATGCTGTCCCTGCAGGCCAGCTACGCGGCCCCGTTGATCCTGCTGGCGCAGAACCGCCAGGCCGACCGGGACCGGGTGTCGCTGGAGGAGGACCGCCGGCGGGCGACCATGCAGAAGGCCGACACGGAGTACCTGGCCCGCGAGATCGCCGCGCTGCGCAACGCGATGGGTGAGGTGGCGACCCGGGACTTCCTCCGCTCCGAGCTGGCCCGGCTGGCCGAGGAGCTGGACGAGGCGAGCCACCGCCGGCAGCGGCTGGAGCGCCGCCAACAGGAGCGGGCCGCACAGCGCGAGTTCGGCGGGGAGGGGCTGGACGAACCCCGCGACGACCTGGACGGCGACTGGGCCCGGGACGGCCGGCCGGAGGGCCGGGACGCGTGAAACGCCGCTTGCCCCAAGGGGCCGGGCGAGCGGCGTTCGCCTCGATCGTCCCACTTCGCGCCGTACGCCGTCCACCCCCAACCGCGGTCATCGATTCGCTCACACCGGGCCGCGCTGGCGGCGGTGCGGGGTCGCCGCCGACGTAGCATTGCGGGCATGTCAGCACCCGTCAGCACCGTCTCCGACGCGATCCAGGCCGCGCTGGCCACCGTCAACGACCCGGAGATCCGCCGGCCCATCACCGAACTCGGCATGGTCCGCTCCGCCGAGGTCGGCGACGACGGCGTCGTACGGGTCGAGCTGCTGCTCACCGTCGCCGGCTGCCCGCTGAAGGACAAGCTGCGCTCGGACATCACCGCGGCGGTCGGCGCGGTGCCCGGGGTGACCGGCGTGGAGATCGAGTTCGGCGTGATGAGCCCCGAGCAGCGCCAGGAGCTCCAGGCGAAGCTGCGGGGCGGCGGCGCCTCCCAGGAGCCGGTCATCCCGTTCGCCCAGCCGGGCTCCCGCACCCGCGTGTACGCGGTCGCCAGCGGCAAGGGCGGCGTCGGCAAGTCCAGCGTGACGGTGAACCTGGCCGCGGCGCTGGCCGCCCGTGGGCTCTCCGTCGGGGTGGTCGACGCGGACATCTACGGCCACTCGGTGCCCCGGATGCTCGGCGCGGACGGCCGCCCGACCCGCGTCGAGGACATGATCATGCCGCCGCAGTCGCACGGCGTGAAGGTCATCTCGATCGGCATGTTCACCGCCGGCAACGCCGCCGTGGTGTGGCGCGGCCCCATGCTGCACCGTGCGTTGCAGCAGTTCCTCGCCGACGTCTACTGGGGCGACCTCGACGTGCTCCTGCTCGACCTGCCCCCGGGCACCGGCGACGTGGCCATCTCGCTGGCCCAGCTGCTGCCCAACTCCGAGATCCTGGTCGTCACGACGCCGCAGGCCGCCGCCGCCGAGGTGGCGGAGCGGGCCGGCGCGATCGCCCTGCAGACCCACCAGCGCGTCGTCGGCGTCATCGAGAACATGTCCTGGCTGGAGCTGCCGGACGGCTCGCGCATGGAGGTCTTCGGCTCCGGTGGCGGCCAGACGGTCGCCGAGTCGCTGACCAAGACCATCGGCGCCCAGGTGCCGCTGCTCGGGCAGATTCCGCTCGACACCCGGGTCCGCGAGGCCGGCGACGAGGGCACCCCGATCGTGCTGGCCGAGCCGGAGTCGCCGGCCGCGAAGGCGCTGGGCCGGGTCGCCGACCGGCTCGCCCTGCGGCGCGAGTCGCTGCTGGGCAAGCCGCTGGGCCTCAAGCCCGCCGGCCGCTGACCGCCTGCCGGCCGCAGCCGGCGCTGTCGCCACCCGCACGGGGGCGGCGTTCCCCCGGGAGCGCCGCCCCGTCGCCGTTTGCTGGCGGGCGGACGCCGGGCGCCGTCGTCGTGGCTGACGCGGCGGCGGGATCAGGTGGCGTCGTCGTGGCTGACGCGGCGGCGGGATCAGGTGGCGTCGTCGTAGCTGACGCGCGGGGCGGGGGCCGGGGCGCCGCCGGTGGCGGTGCCGGGCCGGGCGCCGTTCGACCGCAGGTCCGCGGCGGAGGCGACGTCCTTCAGCTCGTTGTGCACGCCGGTGACGTCCGCGCGGAGGTTGTCGTAGACGCCCTGCAGCGGCTTCCGGATCGCCTGCTCGTCCTCCTCGCTGAGCAGGTGCTTGCGGATGAACGCCTTCGGGTGCAGATCCTCCAGCTGGATGTCGGTGCCCAGCTCCCGGCTGAGGTCGGTGGTGGCGTTGCGGGCCATGTTGCGCAGGTTGCGCACCATCCGCAGGCCATCGCTGATCACCGCGGGCAACCGGTCACCGAAGATCAGCAGCGCCAGGAGCAGCAGCCCACCGATCTCCCACCAGTTCAGGTTGTCGAACACTGCGCGGGCCTCCTCTCGGCGTCAGCAGCAAGACTACGCACGTCGGACGCCGCGCGGGGAGGGGGTGACCGGCCGTTACTTCGCGTCTGCGGCCAGCGTCACGGAGGCGTTCTGCCGGCTGGAGCCCCGACGGTACTCGACGGTCACCACCGAACCGGGCGCGTACTTGCGCACCAGGGCGATCAGGTCGGTCGGCTCGGTCATCGGCCGCCCGTTGAGCTTCAGGATCACGTCGCCGGCCTTCAGCCCCGCGCCGGCCGCCGGCCCGGACGGCTCGACGGCCGCCAGGCGTACGCCGGCCCCGCCGGTGCCCGCGCCCGGCCCGCCGACCTGGGCGCCGATGACGGTGCGCCGGGCCTTGCCGGTGCCGATGATGTCCTGGGTGACCCGCTTGGCCTGGTTGATCGGGATCGCGAAGGCCAGGCCGATGTTGCCCGCCTCCTGCCCGTCCGAGACCAGCGACTTGATCGTCGAGTTGACGCCGATCACCCGGCCCGCGCCGTCGACCAGCGGGCCGCCGGAGTTGCCGTGGTTGACCGCCGCGTCGGTCTGGATCGCCGCGTAGTAGCGCGTGGGGCCGCCCGGCTCGCCGGCCTGCATCGTCCGGTCCAGCGCGCTGACGATGCCGGCGGTGACCGTGTTGGCCAGCGAGAGCGGCGAACCGATGGCCAGCACGGGGTCGCCCACGGCCAGGGCGTCGGAGTCGCCGAACTCGACCGGGCGCAGGCCGGTGCGGGAGACCTTGATCACCGCGATGTCGGACTCCGGGTCCTGCCCGACCACGGTGGCCGGGGCCGAGCTGCCGTCGTTGAAGACCACCGACGCCTTGCCGGTCGCCCCCGCCACCACGTGGTCGTTGGTGATCACGTGCCCGTCGGCGCTGGCGATGAAGCCGGACCCCTCGCTCGTGCCGCCGAGGCTGGTCACCCGGACGGTCACCACGCTGGGCAGCACCCGTTCGGCCACCCCGGCGAGCGACTCGGGCCGGCGCTGGGCCAGGCCGGGGGCCTGGGGGTCGGCGCCGAGCACTGTCCCGCCCCCGGCGCCGCCGCGGACCGCGAAGGCGTACCCGAGCGCGCCGCCGAGGCTGCCCGCGAGCAGCGCGGTGATCAGCGGGATGAGCAGCAACTGCCGCAACGTCGGCCGGCGCGGGGCGTCGGGGTCGCTGACCGGCTCCGGCTCCGTGCCGGGAACCGGCGCGGCCGGCACCACCACGGCGGCCGGCGCGGCCGGATCGCGCCACGGGTCGGCGAGCGCGTCGGACCACCAGGGCGAAGTCGGGCCGCCCGTGGCGCCCTGCGGCGCAGTCGGCGGCCCCACCGGCGGGTATCCGGGCCCCGGCGGTCGCGCCGGTGCCGGAGTTCCCCCCGGCTGGCGCCAGTCCCAGCCGTCGGTCACGTCGGTGCCTCCCAGTCCTTCCCCGGATCCCGCGCTCCACCGACCCGGCGAGGGGGTCGCCCGGTCGCGATCGACGGAATGCCGCTTCCAGGATTACACGGATGCCACGGACTCAGTCACCGGTTGCCGGCCGTGATCGTCAGGTGGCGGACGCGCGGCTGCGCCCGTTCGGCGTCGCCTCTAGGCTCACAGTGCCCACCCGCCCCCGCACCACTCGCGCCGCCCGGAGGTGTGTCATCGCCACGGTCGCCGGTTCCGGCACCTCGACGGCCCAGACCCTGCAGTTCGCCGAGTCGTACGTGACCGAGGATCTCGTGCTGCGCACCGCCCGCAGCCTGGCCCGCGAGGTCGGCCTCGACGCGGTGACGCCCGGCGCCGGCGCGGCGCTGCGGCTGCTCGCCGCCGCCGGCAGCGCCCGCGCGGTGGTGGAGATCGGCACCGGCACCGGGGTCAGCGGGGTCTGGCTGCTGCGCGGCATGCGCGCCGACGGCGTGCTCACCACCATCGACGTGGAGGTGGAGCACCAGCGGATCGCCCGCCGCATCTTCGCCGAGGCGGGCTTCGCCGCCGGGCGCACCCGGATCATCACCGGCCGGGCGTTGGACGTGCTCCCCCGGCTCGCCGACGGCGCGTACGACCTGGTCTTCGTCGACGCCGAGTCGACCGGGTTCGCCGCCTGCGTCGACGCGGCGCTGCGGCTGCTGCGCCCGGGTGGCGTGCTGGCGCTCAACGGCATGCTGGCCGACGGCCGGATCGGCGATCCCGCCGCCCGGGACGTCGAGACGGTCACCATCCGGGAGACCGTCAAGGCGATCCGGGAGTCGGAACACTGGATCCCGGCGCTGCTGCCGGTCGGCCACGGGCTGCTCGCCGCCGTCAAGTGCTGACCCGCCGCCGGCCCGCCGGGGGCCGGCGGCGTCCGCCGGTCAGGCCAGCGTGCCCAGCCAGCGCAGCAGCGAGCGTACGCCCCAGCCGGTCGCGCCCTTGGTCAGCTCGGCGTCGTCGCCCTCGGCCCACGACGGCGCGGACATGTCCACGTGCAGCCACCGGTCGCGCAGCTCGCCGGTGAACTCGCGCAGGAACAGGGCGGCCATCACCGAGCCCGCGCCCCGGTCCGGGGAGCTGTGCAGGTCGGCCAGTTCGCTGCCGAGGTGCTCGGTGTAGTCGGCGGGCAGCGGCATCCGCCAGGCGGCCTCGCCGGCGGCGCCGATCGCGGCCAGCACGTCGGCGGCGAGCCCGTCGTTCTCGCTGTAGAGCGCGCCCGTCCGCTTGCCCAGCGCGACCGCGTTCGCGCCGGTCAGCGTGGCGAGGTCGATCAGCAGGTCGGGCTTGAGCTCGGCGACGGCGTAGGCGAGCGCGTCGGCGAGGACCAGCCGCCCCTCGGCGTCGGAGTTGGTGGTCTCGCTGGTCGTACCGCCGTAGTGGCGGATGACGTCGCCGGGGCGGAACGCCGAGCCGCTGAGCATGTTCTCCGCCAGCGGCGCCAGCGTCGTGACCCGGACGGGCAGCCGCAGCGCCGCCGCGCCGAGGGTGGCCGCGACCACCGCCGCCGCGCCGGCCATGTCCTTGCGCATCAGCTTCATCGCCGGCACCGGCTTGATCGAGATGCCGCCGGTGTCGAAGGTGATCCCCTTGCCGACCAGCACCACGTGGGTACGCGCGCCGGCCGGCCGCCAGTCCAGCTCGACCAGACGCGGGCCGCTGGCCGAGCCGGCGCCGACCGCGAGAATCCCGCCGAAGCCCTCCGCCGCCAACTCCTCCGGGCCGCGTACCCGCAGGTGCAGGTCCGGCACGTCGACGTCGGCCGCCGCGACGGCCACCTGGCCGGCGAACCACTCGGGGTTCTTGATCGAGGAAGGGGTGTTGGTGAGGTCACGGGCGAGCCGGGTCATCCGGGCGGTCGTGCGGGCGGCCTCGACGGCCGTCGCGTACGCGTCGGGGTCGGCCACCACGACGTCGACCCCGGCCAGCGCGGGAGCACTGCCGGAGTCGGTCAGCCGGAACCGGTACGACGCCAGCAGCAGCCCCTCGACCAGTCCGCGTACCGCCGCCGGGGTGGCCCCGGCCGGCATGGCCAGGGTGACGCGCGTCTCATCGCGGGCGGCCCGGGCCAGCGCCGCGCCCGCCGTCCGCCAGCCCGCCTCGTCGCCCGCACCGATCCCGAGCAGCAACAGCCGGCCGGGGTCACGCCCGGGCCGGAGCTGCGCGTGGAGCTCGCCCGACCGGCCGGTCGAGCGCGCGGCCGGGACCAGGGCGGCGGCCTCCTCGGCCACGCCGTCGGGCAACGCGACGTCGGTCGTGGCCGGCCGGGCCGGGGCGTCGTCGGTCGGACCCGGCCGGACGGGCAGCACGAGGGTGTCGGGCCGTTCCGGCTCGACGAGCAGACGGATGGCGAGCACGCGGAGCCGTACCTCCAGAAAGCTCGCGGAGCGCGCTCCGCGGGAAATGAAGACCCTGAGCCACCGGCGGGGCCGGTGGCTCAGGGGTTGACGAAACGTCCGCGCGGGCGCGCGGACCGCTCCTCGGTCAGCCGGCGGCCGCCTTGAGCGCGTCACCGAGCGCGTTGGCCTCGTCGGGAGTCATCTCGACGACGAGCCGGCCACCGCCCTCCAGCGGGACCCGCATGACGATGCCCCGGCCCTCCTTGGTGACTTCCAGCGGACCGTCGCCCGTCCGCGGCTTCATCGCCGCCATGTTGTCTCCCCTCAGACCTACACCAGGGTCGGTGGGTTGCCCCACAGCCACTTCGTCTTGACCACCCGCAACCTACGCGGGGGTGTCGACCAACGATTTTCCCTGATGAACACCGCCGGACCCAAACCGAAGCAGCATTGATGTAACAGCATCTAGCTTATCCTGAGAAGGCCTGTCACAATGTGCGGTCATGCAGGCACGGTCGGCACTCTTCGACCTGTACGGCGACCACCTCCGGGCGCGAGGCGGCCGGGCACCCGTCGCCGCCCTGGTCAGGCTGCTGGCGCCGCTCGGGATCGCCCCGCCCGCCGTGCGTACGGCGGTTTCCCGGATGGTCCGCCAGGGGTGGCTGGACCCCTGCCGGCTCACCTCCGGCCCGGGATATTCGATCACACCGAAAGCCGCCCGCCGGCTCGACGAGGCGGCGGCCCGGATCTACCGGACCGGCCGGATCACCTGGGACGGCCGGTTCGACCTGCTGGTACTGGAGGCGCCCACCTCGCGGCGGGAACGTCAGCGTCTGGCCGCCAACCTGACCTTCCTCGGCTACGGCGCCCTGGACGAGTGCACCTGGGTGGCCACCCGCCCCGGCGAGGACGTGGACGTGCTGCTCGACGAGGCGGGCGTGCGCTACGAGCGGTTCACCGCCGCGCACACCTCCGGCACCCCCGGCGCGATGGGCGTCGTCCGCCGCGCCTGGGACCTGACCGAGATCGGCCGGGCGTACGAGCAGTTCGTCGCCGAGCAACGGCCGCTGCTGGCCGGCGTCACCGTACGCAGCCCGGACGAGGAGGCGTACGCGGCCCGGTTCCGGCTCGTGCACGCGTGGCGTACCTTCCTGTTCCGGGACCCGCAGTTGCCACCGGCGCTGCTCCCCGAGCGCTGGCCCGGCACGGCCGCGGCCAGTTTCTTCGACCGGCACGCGGCCCGACTGCGTCCGGCCGCCGACCGGTACGTCGAGCAGTGCCTCGACGCCGGCAACCGCATCGCGCGACAGAAGGGTCGTTAGAACGTGACCGAGCCGCTGCTCGTCGACCGCACCGACGCCGTCGTCACCCTGACGCTGAACCGCCCGACGGCGATGAACGCGCTCGACGTGGCGCTCAAGGAGGCGCTGCGGGACACCCTGGCCGAGCTGGAGACGGACCGCTCCTGCCGCGCGGTGGTGCTCGCCGGCGCGGGCGGGTCGTTCAGCGCCGGCCAGGACCTGCGCGAGCACGTGCGGACGCTGGAGTCCAGCGACGGCAACCCGCTGGACACCGTCCGGGCGCACTACAACCCGATCGCCGCCCGGCTGGCCAACCTGCCCAAGCCGGTGGTCGCGGCGGTGCGGGGAATGGCCGCCGGGGCGGGCGCCTCGCTGGCCTTCCTCGCCGACATCCGCATCGGCGGGCCGTCGACGAGCTTCCTGATGGCGTTCGCCAAGGTCGGGCTCGCCGCCGACACCGGCGCCTCCTGGACGCTGCCCCGGCTGGTCGGCCACGCCAAGGCGGTCGAGCTGCTGATGCTGGCCGAGCCGGTGCGCGCGGAGGAGGCCTGCCAGCTCGGGCTGCTCAACCGCGTGGTCGAGGACGACGAGCAGGTGCTGCCGACGGCGCAGGAACTGGCCGCCCGGCTGGCCGCGGGCCCGACCGTCGCGTACGGGGCGATCAAGCGGCAGCTCTCCATCGCCGACGCGGGCACCCTGGCCGACGCCCTGGCGGCCGAGGCGCAGGCACAGTCGATCTGCGGGGGCACCACCGACCACCGCGCCGCCACCATCGCCTTCGTCAACAAGCAGAAGCCGGTCTTCGAGGGCCACTGAGGGAGCCGCGTCGCCGGCCTGCCGCTGCCTGCGGCGCCCCCCGGGCGTCGCAGGCGCCTCGGCCGGCCCCGGGCGACGTCGACGCCTTCGTGCGGACCCGGCGGCGTCACCGCCTTCGTGCAGACCACGGCGGCGTCACCGCCTTCGTGCGGACCCCGGGCGTCGTCGACGCCTCACGGTCCGCCTGAACACACCGCCGACGCCGCACGGGCCGGGCGTCGCACCCTCGGGCCCGGTGGGCGTCGTCGCGGCGACGTCACCCGCGTCGGGTCAGTCGTCCTCCTCCGGATCCTGGTTGGCCTCCGCGCCGAGCACGAACGCCTGCATGGCCAACTCGTCGCCGGAGGGCGAGACGAAGGCGGGCAGCTCACGCGGCCCCAGCTCCTGCACGTACGCCCAGAACAGCCGGACCGCCTCGGCGGGTGACGCGGCCTCGATCGGCAGGTCGAGGCTGACCAGCCAGGACCGCCGCCGCGGTGGTGGACCGAGCCGGTCGGCCAACTCCCGGAACACGGTCGGGTCGAGCGCGGTCACCGGCCCGTCGAGCGCCACCGCCTCGGCCGGCACCGGCTCGTCGAAGGCCCGCCGGGTGTACGCCACCACGAGCGGCGCCTCGACCCGCTCGGACAGCGGATCGTCCGGGTCCTCCCGGTCCTGGCCGCTGGCCGCGGTGATCCGCCCCAGCGCCACCAGCCGGGGCGGCTCGTCGACCAGCACCGCCACCCGGTCGCCGGGGCGGGGCCGGTCGGCGTCGGCCAGGCCGCTCAGTTCGAGCGTGTCGTGGTGGACGAGCCGCTCTGCCTCGTAACGTGCGCTGGTCAGCAGCACGGCCCAGGCGGCGCCCGTGCCGTCGGCGGGGGCCGCCCCGTCCACCCGGTGCGCGGTGTCGGTCGTCATGGTCTCCATCCCATCACGCCGCCTCGGCCGCCACGACGTGGCAGCCCGCAAGGTGGTCGTCGACCATCCCGGTGGCCTGCATCAGCGCGTAGGCCGTGGTCGGGCCGACGAAGCGGAAGCCCCGCTTCTTGAGCGCCTTGGCCATCGCGGTCGACTCGGCGGTCAGCGCGGGCACCTGCGCGAACGACGTGGGCCGGGCGGGCCGGGGCGGCGGGGCGAAGGACCAGAGCAGCGCGGAGAGCCCTTCGGGCAGTTCCAGCGCCGCCCGGGCGTTGGCGATCGCCGCCTCGATCTTGGCCCGGTTGCGGACGATGCCGGCGTCGGCGAGCAGGCGGGTCACGTCGGCCTCGCCGTAGCCGGCCACGGCCTCGATCCGGAAGTCGTCGAAAGCCAGCCGGAACGCCGGGCGTTTGCGGAGGATGGTCAGCCAGGACAGGCCCGACTGGAACGCCTCCAGCGTGATCCGTTCGTAGAGCGCGTCGTCACCGTGCAGGGGCCGGCCCCACTCGGTGTCGTGGTAGGCGGCGTAGTCCGGAGTGCTGGTCCCCCAGCCGCAGCGCGGCAGCCCGTCGGCGCCGATCACCAGGTCAGTCACGCGTACACGCTAGGACACGGGCCCGACGGGTCCGTCGCCCCCGGGCGTCGTACGCGCCCCGGAGACAGGACCTTTGTCAGGCCGAGGTCAATGGCATCGGGGCGTCCCGGTCGAACCGACACCCCGACTGTCGGGGATGTCGAGTCGATCACGCAAATCGTCCGCGATCACGGCAGCCGCCCCTGCTCGACCAGCCGGCCGAACTTCCGCAACGCCTGGGTCAGGCTGAACTTGGACCCCGGCCAGAGCACCGGCCAGGCCACCCGGCCGGCCGGGCCGCCGGGCACGTGGAACCACTCGTGCCAGACCACCTGGGTGCGGTCCCGCGCCAGCGGCGTGCAGCGCAGCACGCCGGGGCCGCGCAGCAGCTTCCCGCAGTGCACGACGCGGACCTCGTAGGGCGCGTCCACCTGGACCACCCGCATCTCGTCGCGCAACACGGCGGGACCGAGCGCGGTGACCGCCTCGACGAGGCTGCCCTCGCCGCCGTCCCCCTCGACCACCCGGACGGTGGTGAACGGAATCCAGTCCGACTGCCGCTCCCACGCGGTCAGCGCCGCGAAGACCCGCTCCGCCGGCGCGTCGACGATCACCGTGGCGGTGACCTCGCCGGCGCCGGGCTGGGCCGCCTCGCGCAGGTTGTCGCCGCCCTCGCATCCGGTCACGCCGACTCCGACCGGAGCACAGGCCCCTGCCGCCCCGCACCGCCCGCCGGTGCCGTCTCGCCGCCGTCGCCCGCCGGTGCCGTCACGCCGCCGTCGCCCGCCGGTGCCGCCGCGCCGCCGTCGCCCGCCGGTGCCGCCGCGCCGCCGTCGCCCGCGCCGGTCAGGTCCTCGCGCCGGGGCTCGCGTGGCTCTTCCTGGGTGGACCGCTCGGCACCCGCCCGGCCGACGCGGTCCGCGGCGCCGTCGCCGCCCGCGCGGTCGGCTGGCGCGTCGCCCGCCCGGTCGGCTGGCGCGTCGCCGGGACGGGCGGCGGCGCCCGTCGGCGTCGCGTCACCCGCCGCCGACCCGGCGCCCGGGGCGGCGAACGCGGGGACCGGCTCGACGACCACGTCCCTGTCTGCGGCCGCGTCCGGCCGGTCGGCCCCGACCGGCACCGTCCCCCGGGCCTCCGACGGCGGCTCGGTGGCGGTCGCCCCGGCCGCCTGCTCCCGGGCGCGGCGCAGGGCGTCCGCGTCCGCCGTCCGCCCCTCGCGCAACGCGGCGACCTCGGCCTCCAGCACGCCGATGAGCTCGGACTTGTAGCCGATGTCGTAGGCCGCCCGGCGCATCGCCTGGTCGACCTGGTCCATCCGGTAGCCCCGCAGCGCGGTGTCGAACCGGACCTCGCCCACGTCGGCCTCGCGCAGCGGACGGGCACCCGGCAGCGGCACGGCGCGCCCGTCCGGCTCGGCCGGCACCAGGCCGGGATCCCGGCCGGTGACCAGCACCGTCACGCCGAACACCACGGCCGCGACGGTCAGCGCCACGACGAGCAGGAGCAGAACCCGATCCATGCACAGATCGTGGCATGTCGAACGGATCGGAGCGAGCCCACCACTCCACCGACCTGTCCGACGGCCACACCCCGACCTTGGCACCGGACGGGCCGGCGCGACGGCGGACCGGTTAGCGTCATGATCGGCCCGCGGCGGGGACGGGTCGACGGCGCGGACCTTCAGGAGGCGATATGGCCGGGACGCTTCGGCTCGGTGGGCGCACGTTCGGGCCGGGCGAGTTGGTGGTGATGGCGATCGTCAACCGGACGCCGGACTCGTTCTTCGACCAGGGCGCGACGTTCGCCCAGGACAGCGCGCTGCGCGCGGTGGAGCGGGCGGTCGCGGAGGGCGCCGAGATCATCGACATCGGCGGGGTCAAGGCCGGCCCGGGCGCGGAGGTCGACGTGGCCGAGGAGATCCGGCGCACGGTGGCGACCATCGCCGCCGTCCGGGCCGCCTTCCCCGACGTGGTGATCTCGATCGACACCTGGCGGGCCGAGGTCGCGACGGAGGCGGTGGCCGCCGGCGCCGACCTGCTCAACGACACCTGGTCCGGTGCCGACCCGGCCCTGGCCCGGGTGGCGGCGGAGACCGGCGCCGGGCTGGTCTGCTCGCACGCCGGGGGCCTGGCGCCACGGACCCGGCCGCACCGGGCCGCCTTCCCGGACGTGGTCGCCGACGTGGTCGCGACGGTGACCGGGCTCGCCGAGCGCGCGGTCGGCCTGGGCGTACGAACCGACGGGATCCTGATCGACCCGGCGCACGACTTCGGCAAGAACACCCGCCACTCCCTGGAGATCACCCGCCGGCTCGACGAACTCACCGACACCGGCTGGCCACTGCTGGTCGCCCTGTCGAACAAGGACTTCATCGGCGAGACGCTGGACCTGCCGGTGGCCGAGCGGCTGGAGGGGACGCTGGCGGCCACGGCCGTCTCCGCCTGGCTGGGCGCCCGGGTGTTCCGGGCGCACCAGGTCCGTCCCACCCGCCGGGTGCTCGACATGGTCGCCTCGATCCGCGGCGACCGTCCGCCCACGGCGACGCGGCGCGGCCTCGCCTGACGGGCGAGTCAGGCCGGCGAGGTCAGATCAGGTCAGGTCAGGTCCAGCGCAGGATGTTCTTGCGCCACGCGTAGAGGATGCCCAGCGCCAGCACCGCGACGAAGACCGCCATCTCCACGACCGTGACCAACCCGAACCCCGGCCGGTCGAAGACCACGGCCCACGGGAAGAGGAAGACCGACTCCACGGCGAACAGTACGTAGAGATACGCGTACACGTAGTAACGGATCTGCATCTGCGCCCAGTCCGCGCCGACGGGGTCGAGGCCGCACTCGTAGCTGGTGCGCTTGCCGAAGGGATCCGCCGGACGGGCAGGACGTAACACCCGGTTGGCCGAGAACGCAGTAACAAAAAAGAGGACGCTGGCGAGCAGCAGCAGCCCGAGCGTCGCGTACGAGCCCAGGTAACCGGTCACGGTCGCTCAGCCTACCGCCCCGCGCGGCCGGCCGAGCGTTACGGATTTGTTTCCGGGCGGGACTAGTGCCACTGAACAACAGTTGTCGAATATTGAACCCTCACTCATCGTCACCGGAGGACAGATGGCCCGCGTGGACGTACGGCCCGGCCGACGGGTGCGTGACCGGCGCACGGTGCCCCTGCTGGCGATCTCGCTCGCGGTCGGACTCACGGTCGCGGCGGTACCGGGCTGGGCGACCGCGGCCACCACCCCCGCCCGGCTCGCCACCGCCGCGACGGAGCCGGCCGGCGAGCCCGGCGAGGAGCCGCCGACGGCGGACCCGACCGACACCGTCGTCCCCACCGAGGCCCCGTCGACCGCGTCGCCGCCGCCGGAGACGACGCCGCCGGTCGCGACGACCGAACCGGCCCCGACGACCACGGCCCCGCAGGAGCCGGCGCCGACCACCACGTCCCCGACCGCCAGCACGCCGCCCCCGCCGCCGTCGGCGCCGCCGGTCCGACCGTCCGTGCCCGCTCCGGGCAGCCCGTCGCCGCCCCCGGCCGGGGTCCGCGTCACCACCGGGGACGTCACCCTGACCTCCGCGTACTGGAACGCGCCGAGCACGGTGACCACGCTGCGGGTGACCGTCACCAACACCGGGGCCGCCCGCGCCCGGATCCGGCTCGCCTACACGCTCCCGGCCGGGCTGACCGACGCCGGCACGAAGGGCTGCGCGGACGCCGGCGGCGGGGAACACCGCTGCGGGGAGTGGACGAGCGCGCCGGGCGCCCGGTTCAGCACCCTGCTCCGGGTACGCGTCAGCGGCGACGCCTGGCGGCAGATGCCGCTCAGCGGCTCCGTCCGGGTCACCGCGACCGTCCCCGGGGCGGCCCCGGCGAGCGACAACGAGGGCTTCGCCGTGCTCTTCCCGCCCGGCCCGCCGGTGCCCGGGATCAAACTGGAGGCCGGCGAGGTCGCCTTCGACATCAGCGGCGGGGCGAGCGCGCTGGACGTACGCCTGGGCAACACCGGCCGGGTCGACGCCGCCGGGCGAATCGAGGTGGTCCTGCCGGCCGGGGTGACCGTGCCCGCGCCCCCGGCTGGCTGCACCGCCGTCAGCCCGGCGCGCACCCGGTGCGACCTGGGCACCGTTCCCGCCGGCCGCACGGCCCACCTGCGGCTGCCGGTCTCCGCGACGCCCGAGGCCCAGCGGCAGGCCCCGCTGTCCGGCGCGGCGCTCGGGCAGCTCGACCCGCGCACCGGCCGGGCCCGGCAGGTGCAGATGAGCTTCCGGATCACCGCGGCCGCCGCCCTGGCCACCCCGGTGGCGTCGCCGCCCGCGCCGACCGGGTCGCAGGGCGTGCTGGCCGCCAACGTCCCGGCCCTCCGCGACGGCGGCCAGACCAGCTCGGTGCGGCGGACCGCGATCATCCTGATCACGGTCTCCGCGCTGCTGGTGGTGCTGGCCCTCGCGCTGGCGACCACCTCCCTGCGGCGGCGGATGGGCGCGCCGGTGGTCGAGCGGGCGCCGGCACCCGCGCCGACGGACTGACCCCCGGGAGGCGTCGGTCGGCCCGGTCCGGCCGGCCCCCGGTGATCTGGATTACGGCGCGCGGGTGGAAACGCCGCAAACCGGTGTGGAACCCCGCGCGATCTGATCCCACAGGGCGGCCTACGAGAAAGTTGGGACGACGATCCGACGTAGGCTCTCAGGTGAGGAACTACAGCGGACCGGGCCTGCCCCGCGCAGGTCTGGTACAGCGGTGCGTCAAGGAGGTCACGTGGCCGGGCTAGGCGAGGTCACCATCATGTTCAGCCGCCCGCGCGACCGCGCACAGCGAAGCGAGGTGCAGGCGTGACCAAGCAGATCCGTCAACTGGACCGGGTGGTGATCCGGTTCGCCGGTGACTCCGGCGACGGCATGCAGCTCACCGGCGACCGGTTCACCTCGGAGACCGCGCAGCTGGGCAACGACATCTCCACCCTGCCGAACTTCCCGGCGGAGATCCGGGCCCCCGCCGGCACCCTGCCGGGCGTGTCGAGCTTCCAGGTGCACTTCGCCGACTACGACATCCTGACCCCCGGCGACTCGCCGAACGTACTGGTCGCGATGAACCCGGCGGCGCTCAAGGCCAACCTGGCCGACCTGCCGCGCGGGGCGGACATCATCGTCAACACCGACGAGTTCACCAAGCGCAACCTGGCCAAGGTCGGCTACCAGGCGAACCCGCTCGAGGACGACACGCTCGCCGGCTACGTGGTGCACCCGGTGGCGCTGACGTCGATGACGGTCGGCGCCCTCGCCGAGCACGACGTGTCCAAGAAGGACGCGGAGCGGGCCAAGAACATGTTCGCCCTCGGCCTGCTCTCCTGGATGTACAACCGGCCCTACGAGTCGACGCTGCGCTTCCTGGAGCGCAAGTTCGCCGCTCGCCCGGAGCTGGTCGCGGCGAACGTCGCGGCGTTCCGCGCCGGCTGGAACTTCGGCGAGACCACCGAGGACTTCGCCGTCCGCTACGAGGTCAAACCGGCGAAGATGCCGCCGGGCACCTACCGCAACATCACCGGCAACGCGGCCCTCTCGCTCGGCCTGGTGGCCGCCGGAGTGCGCTCCGGGCTGCCGGTCTTCCTGGGCGCCTACCCGATCACCCCGGCGTCGGACATCCTGCACGAGCTGAGCAAGCACAAGCGCTTCGGCGTGCTCACCATGCAGGCCGAGGACGAGATCGCCGCGGTCGGCGCGGCGCTGGGCGCGTCGTACGGCGGCTCGCTCGGCGTCACCACCACCAGCGGCCCGGGCGTGGCGCTCAAGAGCGAGACCATCTCCCTCGCCGTGGCGCTGGAGCTGCCGCTGGTCATCGTCGACGTGCAGCGGGCCGGCCCCTCCACGGGCATGCCCACCAAGACCGAGCAGGCCGACCTCAACATGGCGCTCTACGGCCGCCACGGCGAGGCCCCGGTCGCGGTGATCGCGCCGAAGTCGCCGGCGGACTGCTTCCACGCGGCCATCGAGGCGGCCCGAATCGCGCTGACCTACCGCACCCCGGTCATCCTGCTCTCCGACAACTACGTCGCCAACGGCTCCGAGCCGTGGCTGCTGCCCGACGTCGAGTCGCTGCCGGACCTGCGGGTCGAGTTCGCCAGCAGGCCCAACGGCGAGGACGGCACGACGTTCCTGCCCTACCTACGCGACCCGGAGACCCTGGCCCGGCCGTGGGCCATCCCGGGCACCCCCGGGCTGGAGCACCGCATCGGCGGTCTGGAGAAGGCCGACAAGACCGGCGACATCTCGTACGACCCGGCGAACCACGACTTCATGGTGCGCACCCGGGCGGCCCGGATCGAGACGATTCCGGTGCCGGACGTCGAGGTGGAGGACCCGGACGGCGACGCCCGGGTGCTGGTGCTCGGCTGGGGCTCGACGTACGGGCCGATCGGCGCGGCGTGCCGGGGCCTGCGCCAGCGCGGCCACGCCATCGCCCAGGCGCACCTGCGGCACCTCGCCCCGATGCCGGCCAACCTCGGTGAGGTGCTGCGCTCCTACGAGCGGGTGGTCATCCCCGAGATGAACCTCGGCCAGCTCGCCCACGTGATCCGGGCCAAGTACCTGGTCGACGCGATCGGCTACAACCAGGTCCGCGGCCTGCCGTTCACCGCCGCCGAGCTGGAGACGATGCTGGAAGAGGTCCTGAAGAATGTCTGAGCCCGTCGCCCTCAAGCTCACCGCCAAGGACTTCAAGTCCGACCAGGAGGTGCGCTGGTGCCCCGGCTGCGGCGACTACGCGATCCTCGCCGCGATCCAGCAGTTCATGCCGGAGCTGAACATCCCGCGTGAGCGGATCGTCTTCGTCTCCGGCATCGGCTGCTCGTCCCGCTTCCCGTACTACATGAACACCTACGGGATGCACTCCATCCACGGCCGCGCCCCGGCGATCGCCACCGGCCTGTCGGCCTCCCGTCCCGACCTGTCGGTCTGGGTGGTGACCGGCGACGGTGACGCCCTCTCCATCGGCGGCAACCACCTGATCCACGCGCTGCGCCGCAACGTCAACCTGAAGATCCTGCTGTTCAACAACCGGATCTACGGCCTGACCAAGGGGCAGTACTCGCCGACCTCCGAGGTCGGCAAGATCACGAAGTCGACCCCGGCCGGCTCGGCCGACGCCCCGTTCAACCCGCTCTCGCTCGCCCTCGGCGCCGAGGCCACCTTCGTGGGCCGCACCATCGACTCCGACCGCAAGCACCTCCAGTCGGTGCTGCGGGCCGCGGCGGAGCACCAGGGCTCGGCGTTCGTGGAGATCTACCAGAACTGCAACATCTTCAACGACGGCGCGTTCGACCAGCTCAAGGAGCCGGCCACCCGGGACGACTACCTGATCGGGCTGGAGCACGGGCAGCCCATCACGTTCGGCAAGGACGGGCAGTTCTGCGTCGTGCACCCGCCCGGCGGGTTCGGCCTGGAGGTCCGGGAGACCGCCTCGGTCAGCCCCGGGGAGATCGTCGTGCACGACGCGACGGTCGCCGACCCGGCGTACGCCTTCGCGCTGTCCCGGCTGCCCGGCCTCGACCTGCGGAACACCCCGATCGGCGTGTTCCGCTCGGTGGACCGGCCGTCCTACGACAGCGTGGTGCAGGGGCAGCTCGACGCGGCGAAGGCGACGGTGACCGAGACCCCGGAGCAGCAGCTCGCCGGCCTCCTGGCCAGTGGGGACACCTGGACGATCCTCTGACCGGCGCGGCCGGTCGCCGCCCACTCGGGAAGGCCGGCCCGCCACCGCTCGGTACGACGAAGAAGGGCCCGCAACCGTTCGGTTGGGGGCCCTTCCCGTGCGCAGGTGGTGCGGACCTGATCAGAAGATCGGGTTGAACCCACCCCAGCCGCTGGAGATCACCTTGCCGCTCGCGTCGATCCACTGGCCCTTGCCGTTGGTCGTGTAGAGCCGCATCTGGTTGCTGCTGTTGACGCCCAGCATGTCCATCATGTTGTCGCCGCTCCAGTCGCCCAGCGTCAGGATGCTCTTGAAGCCACCCCAGCCGCTGCCGATCTGGGTGCCGGCCGGGTTGGTCCAGCCGCCCTTGCCGTCGGACTGGTACATCTTGAGGTAACCGGTCGAGGTGCGACCGATGATGACCTCCAGGCCGTCGCCCTTCCAGGCGCCCGGCGTCAGGAACAGGTTGAACCCGTTCCAGCCGGTGCCGATCCGGGTGCCCGCCGGGTTCTCCCAGCCGCCCGCACCGTTGCTGGTGTAGCGGATGAGGTCACCGTTGGACTTGCGGACCAGCAGGCTCGGGCGGTTGTTGCCCATCCAGTTGTTCGTCACCATGAGCGCGGTGAAGCCCGCCCAGCCGGTGCCGATCAGCTTGGCGCCGCCGACCAGGTTGCCCCGACCGTCGGTGTTGTAGAGGTACAGCTCACCGGTGGTCTTCATCGCCATGATGGACGGCCGCTTGTCGCCGTTCCAGTTGTAGACGCGGAAGACCCGCTTGAAGCTGCCCCAGCCCGAGTTCAGCTTGCGCTTGTAGTAGAAGCCGCCGAACCCGTCGTTGGAGAAGCCGCTGCCGCCGAAGAGCTGCAGGTTGCCGGAGCTGTCCCGGGCGACGATGTCGGTACGACCGTCGCCGGTCCAGTCGGCGTTCACCACCGGCGGTCGGGTCAGGTCGGCCTTGACCGTGTTGACGTAGTTGTTCAGCCGCACGTAGAAGCCGGGGGCCTCGCCGCACCTGTAGCCCCAGCTGGTGATGCCCACCTGCTTGCCGGCGACCAGGACCGGTCCGCCCGAGTCGCCGTCGCAGGTGTCGCTCTCCGGCGCTCCGGGCAGGCCCGCCCCGGCGCAGAACATCTCGCTGCTGTAGTACTGCCCCGGAACGTTGCAGTACGAGTCGGACTGCATCGGCACCGTCGCCTTGCGCAGCCGGCTGTCCGGGTTCTCCTCGTCGGGGGCCGCAATGCCGTAGCCGGCGATCACCGCGGAGGTGCCCGCCGCGTAGGGCACCTGGTTCCCCTGGGTGTCCAGGGTGACCGGGGTGTACTCGACCGGCAGGTTCTGCTTGAGGGTGAGCACCGAGACATCGTTGCGGATCGGCGCGTCCTCGACGGTGTTCAGCTGGGCGAGGTTCCAACCCGGATGGGTCCAGGTGGAAGCGACCTCGGCCAC
Organism: Micromonospora sp. URMC 106; assembly: GCF_051386395.1. Classification (NCBI taxonomy): domain Bacteria; kingdom Bacillati; phylum Actinomycetota; class Actinomycetes; order Micromonosporales; family Micromonosporaceae; genus Micromonospora; species Micromonospora sp. URMC 106. The sequence goes on along the minus strand of NZ_JBPQTP010000013.1, from coordinate 15,719 downwards.
GTACCCACTGGTGTTGACGATTCTGCCGTAGGAGTCCACGAGCTGGTCGTTGCCGGCGATCACCCGGGTGGTGTTCGGTTCGCCGGTGACGCAGTGCGCGGCAGTCAGCACCTTGTTGGGGGCGATGATCGTGCCCGTGCACCAGCCCCAGGCGTTGTCGGGGAACGTCATGACGATCCCGACGATGTAGGGGAACTCCGACGCGCTGGCGAACTCTCCCTTGACGATGCGCGGCGACGCCCCGGTGCCGGACTGGAACCGAGGTCCCATGGCTCCCGGCGGGGGCAGCGCGATCGTGCCCTTGTGCAGGTTCGGCAGCTTCCTCGGGCTGTCGACCCGAGGACCGCTCGCCGCGTCGTACACGCCGTCCCCGGCCGGGGCGGCCTGAGCGACGGTAGCGGGCGCGACGAACGCCGCACCGGCGAGGGCGAGGCCCACGATGCCGGCCGACCAACGCCGTCTGGCTCCTGCGGATGTTGCCACTTCAGCCACTGATTGGTTTCCCGTCGTTCGATTAACGAGGCGCTCGGAACGGCTCAGCGGAATGCGCCCGACCGGACGGGGTGACGACGTTCGACGCCAGGGCATCAGCCCATGTGCGAAAGATGCAGCCCCCGTCGTGCCTGAGCCAATGACGGCGCGTCGACTGTGGTCGATGACGCCCACCGGCAATTCCAAGCCGCCAAACGGTAGCAGGCGGCCCACCGCGGAAAAAGATCCGCAAAGACGATTCTTCGTCAGCTTAAGAGCCCGAACCCGGGGGCCGTCACGTCGGCGTCGGCCCCGCCCGGGAGCTTCAGGAGGCGGTGGTCGCCTGGGGACGGTCGTCGCGGACGTGCACCAGCATGTCGCCGGTCTCGATGACGGCGCCCGCCTTGTCGGCCAGGGTGACCACCTTGCCGCGGCGGACCAGGGCGATGACCAGCGAGTCCAGCTCGCGGGGAGAGCGGCCCACCTCGGTCCGCTCGGCGGAGCGCATCGCCAGCGCCATGCCCTGGCCCGGGGTGAGCAGGTCCTCCACCACGTCGATCAGCGGCGGGGCCGAGGTGGACAGGCCCAGCAGGCGGCCGGCGGTGGCCGAGGAGACGATGACGTGGTGGGCGCCGCTCTGCTTGAGCAGCGGGGCGTTCTCCGCCTCCCGCGCGGCGGCGATGATCCGCACCTGTCCGGCGGTGAGCTGCCGTACGGTCAGCGCCACCAGCACCGAGGCGTCGTCGCTGTCGGTCGCGATGATGACCGCCTTGGCGTTGCGGACGTGCGCCTCGTTGAGCACGGACGACCGGGTCGCCGACCCCTCGATCGCCACCAGGCCGGCCGAGGTGGCCTGCCGCAGCGCCGGGCCGCTGCGCTCCACCACCACGATCCGGGACTTGTCGAGCCCGTTCTCCAGCAGTGCGGAGACCGCGCTGCGGCCCTTCGTGCCGTAGCCGCAGATGATGACGTGGTCCTTCACGGCTCTCCTCCACCGCGACAGGCGGCGCCCGGTGCGGTACTGCTCGGTCAGCACTTCCAGGGTGGTGCCGACCAGGATGATCAGGAAAAGCACCCGGGCCGGCGTGATGTAGACGACGTTGATCAGCCGGGCGGTCTGGCTGACCGGGGTGACGTCGCCGTAGCCGGTGGTCGACAGGGTGACCACCGCGTAGTAGAAGCAGTCGAGGAGGGTCAGCCCGTCCTCGTTGACGTCGCGGTAGCCGTCCCGGTCGAGATAGACCACGGCGACGGTCGCGAAGACCAGGCCGACGGCGGCGGCAAGCCGGAGGCTCAGCGCGCTCAGCGGCCCCCGTCGCTGCGCGGGAAAATGGATCACCTGAGGACCTGCCCCGACTCCGTCGTCGCCTGCACGACCACAACATAGCGGCCCGGGCGGATTCCGCACGGCGGGGTCGCCGACGAGGGCAACCGGTCGGGTCTCGGAATCCGGCAACCGGCGGACGGCACGGACCCTCCCCCGGCCGGGGCGGCCGGAGGAGCCATCCGTCGGGACCGCACCCGGCGGGCGACCCGCCGAGGCGGTCCGCAGCGCCGCAACAGGGCATGATGAGGGGTGTCCCCCGACGGCGACCACGAGAGTGAGGCCCGCATGTCGTTGCTGCGACGAGTGATCGGCGGAGTGCTGCGCCGGCTCCGGCTGCGGCAGGGCCGCACGCTGCGCGAGGTGGCCGAGGCCGCCGGGGTGTCCGTGCCCTACCTGTCCGAGGTCGAACGCGGTCGCAAGGAGGCATCCTCGGAGGTGCTCGCGGCGATCTGCCGGGCGCTCGGCATCCACCTCTCCGACCTGCTCGAGGAGGCGCGCGACGACCTGCGCCGGGTCGAGCCGCGCATCCCGGCCGCGCCCCGGGCGGACCTGGCCCTCGCCGGGGCGGGCCCGGCCGGCGCCGACCCGGCCGGGTTGGAGCTGGCGGACGCCACCGGCGCCGCGCCGGTCGTCCGGGTCGGTCTCCGGACCGGTGGCCCGCTGCTCCACCTGGCTCCGCCGGCCGGCGGGCCGACCGTCCGGGTGGGGCGCTCCGCCTCCGCCCGGAGCGGTCACCCCGGCCCGCGTACCCGTGCCGTGCTCGGCTGCGGACGGTGCCGGTCGGGCCGACGGCGGCTGGCGGCCGTCTAGGCTCGGCCGCTTTCCGCCCTGGGCGGATCTGCCGCGGGCAGAATCGCTACGGCGACGCGCGGTTCACCGGGCAGTCTGGAGAGGCCGGTCCCCCGGGCGTCTCCGGTCGCCCGCCGGCGCTGTGGGAGGGCGCACAAATGATCGCTACGGGCGTACGCATGTTGGACGGTGGGCATCCGTCCTTCGGCGACCAGGTGTTCAACCGGCTGCTGAAGGAGCGGATCATCTTCCTCGGCACCGAGGTGACCGACGAATCGGCGAACCAGATCTGCGCCCAGATCCTGCTGCTCGCCGCCGAGGACGCGGATCGGGACATCTTCCTCTACATCAACTCGCCGGGCGGCTCGGTGAGCGCGGGGATGGCCGTCTACGACACGATGCGCTACGTCAAGAACGACGTGGCCACCCTGGCGCTCGGCCTGGCCGGCTCGATGGGCCAGTTCCTGCTCTGCGCCGGGGCGGCCGGAAAGCGTTACGCGCTGCCCCACTCGCGGATCATGATGCACCAGCCGTCCGGCGGGATGGGCGGCACGGCCGCGGACATCACCATCCAGGCCGAGAACATGCTGCACGTGAAGCGCACCATGCAGGAGCTGATCGCCCAGCACAGTGGGCGCACCCTGGACGAGATCCAGCGGGACTGGGACCGGGACCGGTGGTTCACCGCCGAGCAGGCCCGCGAGTACGGCCTGATCGACAAGGTGCTCACGAAGGTCGCCCAGCTCCCCCCGGGTTGACCGACCCCGCCGGGTCGGGCCGCCACGGCGGCCGGGTCGAGCCGATCGCGACGGCACGGCGGCCGGAGCAGGCCGCCGCGCTCGCGGCGGGCGGCAAGGCGACGGGGGCGGCCGGGCGGTGACGCGCGACGGCGGCCGGCGATGGTCCCGCCGGCCGCCGTCGCGTCCCGTCGTTCAGGGCAGGTCGACGAAGTCGTCCAGGAAGTCCCGGGCGCTGTCGCTGTCCAGCCGGTAGGTGACGTTGGTGGCGTAGCAGGGGGCGTCGCCGGTGATCGTCGTCGAGGCGAGGAGCCGCTGTCCGCCGACGGTGACGAAGTTCGGGCCGCCGGAGTCGCCGTAGCAGGCCCCTCCGTAGTCGCGGGACTCGTTCATGGCGAGCCGCACCCAGGTGTCGTTGAGCGCGTTGAAGCCGACCTCGGCCTTCATCCGCACGCCGCCGCCCGGGTGGACGTGCCCGCCCGGCTCGCGCTGGGCCTCGGCGGTGCCGTACCCCATGACCTCCCACCGGGCCGCGTCGAGCGCCCGCGAGCCGAGCGCGTCGAGCTGGCCGGCGGTCGGCAGGGTGGCCGGGGTGAAGTCCCAGCGCCGGTCCAGTTCGCCGGCCTGCGCGGCGTCGAGGGTGACCACCGAGATGTCGTGCGAGTCGGCCGAGTTTCCCGGGTAGTCGGGGTGGACGTGCGGCGTGCCCTCGACGCCCACGGAGGCGGCCACCTGGGCCGGGCCGAGCCCGGCGGCCTTGGCGGCGGCCAGCGCGCCCTCGACGTCCTGCGCCAGCGAGACGTAGAACCGGGCGCCCGGGGCCCAGTCGGTGGTGCAGTGCGAAGCGGTCAGGAAGACGTCCCGGTCGATCATCGTGCCGGAGCAGTACCAGTCCACCACGTCCGGCGTGCCGGGATCGCCGTCGCGGTCCCACTGCACGATCAGGGCGCCGACCTCGGTGCGCTCCGGGGCGGGCAGCGCGTTGTAGGTGTTGATGGCGGATGCCGGTGTGGCGGCGACGACGGCCGCGGCGAGCGCCGCGGTGGTCAGTGTGGCGAAGAGTGCGGTACGGCGCACGGGTCCTCCGGTGTGGGATTCAGAAGCGGCACCGGCACCGGACGCGCCCCCTCGATCCGCGTCCGATCCCCGGTACGCATGGCCGCGCTGGCGGCCGCCGATACGCGGAGCCTATTCCCGGCGATGGGAATCCGCGCGGGCTGCGCACGCAGCGTCTTGCCGGCGAATCTCGTTACATCCGGCGGGCGATTGCCCGTTCCCGCCTAACGGGTCTCGGCGTCGTAGCGGGCGCGGGCGGCCTCCACCTCGTCGAGGTGGGTGGTCGCCCAGGACTCCAGGCCGGCGAGCAGGTCGAGCAGGCTACGGCCGAGGTCGGTCAGCGCGTAGTCGACCCGCGGCGGCACGCTCGCGTGCACCGTCCGGGTCAGCAGGCCGTCGCGTTCCAGGGCGCGCAGGTTCTGGGTGAGCATCTTCTGGCTCACCCCCTCGATCCGCTGGGCCAGCTCGCCGTAGCGCTTCGTGCCGTCGGCGAGGGCGAGCATCACCAGGACGCTCCACCGGTCGCCGATCCGGTCCAGGACCTGCCGGCTGCCGCAGGCGCGGGCGAAGACGTTCGGATGCACTTCACTCTCCAACGGTAAGTCACGCACTTCAAGGTGCCTACTCTCCAACGGGAAGTATGAGGGAGGCATTCCCGTTGCCGTTGACGTCCGACACCTTCCCGCACCTTCGCAAGGAGTACCCATGACCATCGTCGTCACCGGCGCCACCGGCCACCTCGGTCGCCTGATCGTCGAATCGCTGCTGCGCCGCGGCGTACCGGCCGGGCAGGTCGTGGCGCTCGGCCGGGACACCGACCGGCTGGCCGACCTCGCCGGGCGCGGCGTGACGGTGCGGCGGGCCGACTACACCGACCCGGACTCGCTGCGTGCCGCCTTCGCCGGGGCGGAGAGGCTGATGTTCGTCTCCGGCAGCGAGGTCGGGCAGCGGGTGCGGCAGCACCGCAACGTCGTCGCCGCCGCCAGGGAGGCCGGCGTCGGGCTGGTCGTCTACACCAGCATCACCAGGGCCGACACGTCCAGCCTCATCCTGGCCGCCGAGCACCGCGCCACCGAGCAGGAGCTCCGCTCCTCCGGCCTGCCGTACGTGTTCCTGCGCAACAACTGGTACTTCGAGAACTACCTCCCCCAGCTCCCGGCGTACCTGGAGCACGGCGTCGTCGGCGCCGCCGGCGACGGCCGGATCGGGGCGGCCGCCCGCGCCGACTACGCCGAGGCCGCCGCGGCGGTGCTCACCACCGAGGGCCACACCAACCAGGTGTACGAACTGGCTGGTGCGCCGTTCACGATGACCGGACTGGCCGAGGAGCTGTCCCGGCAGGCCGGCCGCCGGGTCGGCTACACCGATCTGCCGGTGGAGAGGTACGTCGAGGTGCTCGCCGGCGCCGGCGTGCCGCGGTCGTACGCGGAGGTGCTCGCCGACGGCGACCGGGGCGTCGCCGAGGGCGCGCTGGACGTCGACAGCGACGACCTCGGGAAGCTGATCGGCCGGCAGCCGACCACGCTGGCCGAGGCGATCCGCGCCGCGCTCTGACGACCGCCCGACCCGGCCGCCCCGCCGCCGACGATGGGCGGGGCGGCCGGGGTGCGGCAGCGGGGCGCGCCGCCGGGGCGCCGGTGTCACCGCGGCACGGTCAGCACCACCTTGCCCAGCGCCCGGCGCCCCTCCAGATCGGCGTGCGCGGTGGCGGCGTCGGCCAGCGGATAGGTCGTGACCAACGGCCGCCACCAGCCCTTGCCCGCCAGCTCCAACGACCGGGCGGCCAGCGCCGGGATGCCGCCCGGCAGGGCGCGCATCCGCTGCATCAGCCAGCCGACGGTCACGCCGCGCCCGACGATGTCGCCGGTCTCGATCCGGGTCGCCTCGCCGGCCGACCAGCCGAACATCATGAACCGGCCGCCCGGCTTCATCAGCTCCAGGGCCGACCGGCCCACCGCGCCGCCCACCCCGTCGTACACGAGGCTCAGGTTGCCGACCCGCTCCCGCACCCGGTCGGTCCAGTCCGGGAGCCCGTAGTCCACCACCACGTCCGCCCCGAGGTCGCGCAGCTTCGCCGTCCGCTCGGCGCCCCGCGCCGCCGCCACCACGGTGGCGCCGGTCGTCCGCGCGGCCTGGACCAGCAGCCAGCCCACCCCGCCGGCCGCCGACGGCACGAAGACGACATCGTCCGCCGTCGGCGGTTCCAGGTCGAAGATCCCGAGCGCGGTCCGGCCCGTGCCGACCGCCGCCACCGCCTCGGCGAAGCTCAGACTCTGCGGTACGGCGAAGAGCGACCCGACCGCCGTGACCGCCTGTTCGGCGTACCCGCCCGGCACCATGCCCAGGTGCGCGACGACCCGCCTGCCGCGCCACGACTCGTCGACGCCGTCGCCCAGGTCGTCCACGACGCCGGCGACCTCCCGGCCGGGGATGGTGGGCAGCTCGGGCGGCGGCATCGGGCCGCCGGCCTCGCCCCGGCGCAGGCTCGTGTCGAGCAGGTGTACGCCGCTGGCGGACACCGCGATCCTGACCTGGCCGGGGCCGGGCGACAGGTCGGGCACCTCGCCGAGGACGAGCTTCTCGGGCGGACCGAACTCGTGAAGCTGAATCGCACGCATGCCCCCATCCGACTACCTCAACCTCGCTTGAGGTCAAGCCCGCAGCGGGTGGCTCAGGTCGCCGCGAGAGCGACGGGTCCACCGAGGCCAGGGGCGTACGGGGCGGTGCACCGCGGGGGTCACCAGTTGAGCGGCGACGTCGGCGCAGATCGCCGCACCGTATTCGAGGCCCCGCTCGTCGGGATAGCGCGTGACCACCGCCTGGCGACCGCCGAGATCGTAGAGAGCTTCGGCCGAGTCGTCGGAGCTGTACCGGATCGCGTGGCTGGCCTGTCTGAGACGTACGTCCTAGGGCTTGCGGCCTGCCTCTGTGCTCCGGCGCAGGAAGTCGGAGACGATCCAGACCTTGATCCTCGATTCGGTGGATGCCATCCCGCCGGCCTGCAACACCGCTTGCGACGAGTGACGCCGCGCTGGTCGCCGTGTCAGTCCCAGCCAGAGAAAGGCTCCCCGCACCTCGTGGCCCGCTCGGCAAGCTGCGGTGCGAGCGTCGGCAGTTCGATGCCCGCTCATCGCCGTGGCAAAATCCGGCGGATGCAGATCGGGATGCTCGGATCGTTCGAGGTCCGCACGGACGACGGCGCCTTCGCCGACGTGCCGGGCGCGCGGCTGCGCGGGCTGTTGATCGCCCTCGCACTCGAACCAGGTCGCGTGGTCCCAAAGGCGACGCTCATCGACTGGATCTGGGGTGAACGCCCGCCCACGGACGCGGCGAACGCCCTGCACCGCCTGGTTTCCCGGCTGCGGAAGGCGCTGCCGGAGGGGGTCGTCGAGGGGCAGGCGGACGGCTACCGCTTGACGGTGGAACCCGACGCCGTCGACGCCGTGCGGTTCGAACGCCTCGTCGGCGAGGCCCGCGACGACGAGGACCCACGGCGGCTACGGCGGCTGCGCGAGGCCCTCGCGCTGTGGCGCGGTGCCGCCATGCAGGACGTCGGCCTGCCGGACAGCGCGGCGTTCGGCGCGGCGGTCACCCGGCTCGAAGGGCTACGCCTGACAGCCATGGAGGATCGGTTCGATGCGGAGATCAGCCTCGGCCACGGTGCGGAGGTGGTCACCGAACTGACCAGTCTGGTGGCCGCGCACCCGGTGCGAGAACGGCTCGTCGCCGCGCTGATGCGTGCCCTCGCCGCGACCGGTCGCGACACCGAGGCGCTGCTCGTGTACCAGCGCACAAGAGAAGCGCTCGCCGACACGCTGGGCGTCGATCCCTCACCGGAGCTGTCCGCACTGCACGTCGCGCTGCTGCGAGGCGAGTCGGGACGGCGGGGGGAGAACCGGAAAACCAACCTGCGTGCCGAGCTGACCAGCTTCATCGGCAAGGACGCTGATGTCGCCGCGGTCGGCGAACTCATCGCCGATCATCGGCTCACCACCCTGATCGGGCCGGGCGGCTCGGGGAAGACCCGACTGGCCACGGAAACCGCCCGCACGCTGCTCGACGACCTGCCGGACGGGGCCTGGCTGGTGGAGCTCGCCGCCATCGGCGCCGACGGTGACGTGGCGCACTCGACGCTCGCCGCGCTCGGCCTCCGGGACGCGCTGCTCGGCGAGGCACCGGACGCGGAGCCGACGGACCGCCTCATCGCCGCGATCCGCGAGCGGGCCATGTTGCTGATCCTGGACAACTGCGAGCACGTCGTCGAGTCGGCGGCGGCGTTCGCCCATCGCATGCTCGGGGAGTGCCGACGGCTGCGGATCCTGGCGACGAGCAGAGAACCGCTCGGCATCACCGGTGAGACGCTGTGGCCGGTCAAGCCCCTGGCCTTGCCGGAGGGGGACGCCGGCCCCGGCGAGATCGCGTCCGCGCCGGCCGTCCGGTTGCTGTGGGACCGGGCGAGCGCGGTGCGCAGGGATCTCCCGGTCGACGCCCACACCTTGTCGACGATGGTGCGCGTCTGCCGGGCGCTGGACGGGATGCCGCTGGCGATCGAACTGGCCGCGGCCAGGTTGCGCACCATGTCCATCGAACAGCTCGCCAACCGGCTCGACGACCGGTTCCGCCTGCTGACCAGCGGTAGCCGTACCGCGTTGCCGCGGCACAGGACGCTGCGCGCCATGGTCGACTGGAGCTGGGAGTTGCTGACCGACGCCGAACGGGTGGTCCTGCGCAGGCTCTCGGTGTTCCTGGGCGGGGCGAGCCTGGAAGCGGCCGAGCGGGTCTGCGTCGGCGACGCGGTCGAGCAGGAACAGGTGCTCGAGTTGCTCACCGCGCTGACCGAGAAGTCGCTGCTGGTCGCCGAGGGCGACAGTGCGCCCCGCTACCGGATGCTCGGCACGATCAAGGAGTACGCCGGGCACCGGCTCGCGGAGGCGGGGGAATCGGACCTGGCGCGCCACGCGCATCTCGCCTACTTCACCGAACTGACCGAGACCGCGGAGCCGCACCTTCGCCGCGCCGAGCAGCTGGAGTGGCTCGCCACGCTCAGGGTCGAGCACGACAACATCGGTTCCGCGATGCGTAGTGCGCTCGCGGCCGGCGAGGCGCAGGCGGCGATGCGGCTCGCGGCAGCCGCTGGCTGGTACTGGTGGCTCGGTGGGCACAAGGCTGAAGGCATCGAGCTGATCATCGCCGCCACGAAGATTCCCGGCGAGGTGACCGACGAGATCCGGGCCATGGTGTACGCGCTTGTCGTGCTGATCGCGGGCTCCGGGCGGGGCGACGAACACCTGGTGGAGGAGTGGATCCACAAGGCCTACCGGTTCGGCGAGCGCAGCGGGTTCCGCAATCCGCTGCTGGAGTTGGCCGTCCCGCTGGAACGGATGTTGCAGGCGCCGGGCGCGTTCCTGCCCACGTGGGAACCATTGCTGGACAACAGGGACCCCTGGGTACGCGCACTGGCCCGGCTGCATCTCGGCAAGATGCGGATCATGCTCGGCCACGGCGGGCGGGACGCGGACGCATACCTTGAGACGGCGCTCGCGGAGTTTCGGGTACTGGGCGAGAGGTATGGGATCTCCTTCGCCCTGAGCGAGCTGGCCGAACGCATCGCCACGCGCGGCGAGTTCGCCGGTGCCTGCGAGTACTACGAACAGGCGATCGTGGTCGTGACCGAGGTCGGTGCCATCGAGGACGTCATCCGGATGCGGTCGCGACAGGCGCAGCTGTACTGGCTGCTGGGTGACGAGGACGCCAGCGCTACTGCCATCGGCGAGGCGCAGAGATGCGCCGAGAGGGTCACCTGGCCGGACGCGCTGGCGGAGCTGGCCCTCTCGAAGGCGGAACTCGCTCGCTGGGGCGGCAACGCCGAGGAGGCTCACCGCCAGCTCGATGTCGCGACGGCCATGCTGGGCGACAGGGCGGAGCGGTCGTACCTCCGCGCGGTGACGCACGACCTGCTGGGCTACCTCGCCGACGATCTCGGCGAGGCCCTCAGGTACCACGCCTCGGCCTGCCGGGCGGCGGCCGAGGCGGGGCACGCGCCCCTGATCGCGCAGACACTCGTCGGGATCGCGGACCTGGCACTGCGCCGCGGCCAGTACGAGCAGGCCGCACGGCTGCTGGCGGCGAGCAACGGCGTGCGCGGACTACCGGATCGTTCCCACCCGGATGTGGCGCGGATCGAGCGGACAGCGCGGAGCCGCCTCGGCGACGTGGAATTCGCCGAGGCGGCTCGGGAGGGCGCGGAGACGGACTGGAGTCGACTGGTCGCGGTCACGCTCGCTTGTTGAACGTGGCGGACGCCCACAGGTATCCGACGAGGGCGATGCCGGCGCACCAGGCGATGGCGGCGGCCGCGTCGCCGGTGTCCGGGGTGCCGTTGAGAAGTCCGCGTAGGGTTTCGATGATCGGTGTGAAGGGCTGGTATTCCGCGAACTGCCGCACGCCCGGGCCCATCTTCTCCGCCGGGACGATCGCGCTGCTGAAGAACGGCAGCATGATCAGAGGTACGGCGGCCAGGCCGGCGGTTTCCACGGATTTCGCCGCCAGTCCCAGGGCGACGGTGAGCCAGCTGGTCGCGAAGCCGAGCAGCACGACGATGCCGAGCACGCCGAGCCAGTGCAGGGCACTCGCCGAGGGGTCGAATCCCAGCAGGAACGCCACCGCGATGAGGGCGGCGATGGCGACCAGGTTGGTCAGCACGCTGGCCACGACGTGACCGGTCAACACCGCGCCGCGGGAGACGTGCATGACTTTGAACCGGTTGATGATGCCCTTGGTCATGTCGGAGTTGACCGCTGTCGCGGTGGCTCCGAGCCCGTAGCAGACGGCCAACAACATCAGTCCCGGGGTGGCGTAGTCGATGTAGTCGACACCGACGCTGAAGGCGTCTCCGAACACGTACACGAACATCAGCATCATCACGATCGGCATCAGGACCGCGTTGAACACCGAGGTCGGGTTCCGGGCGATGTGGGTGAAGTTGCGACGCAGCATCACCATCGCGTGGGACTTGGTGCTCATTTCGCGGTCACCTCCGTGCTGCGGCCCGTCAGGGCGAGGAAAACGTCGTCGAGGTCGGGTGTGTGCACCGAGAACTCCTCGGCGTCGAGTGAGTACTCGTCGAGGCGGTCCAGCAGAGCCCGCAGCGAAGCCGTCGCGCCGTCGCTGGGAACCCGCAGGGTCATCGCCTCGGTGTCGCGGGTGGCGTCGGTGAAGAGCCGCGCGGCCGCGTCGAGGTGAGCCACGGTGGCGAACCGCAGCCGGACGTGGGTGCCGGGGATCTGGCGTTTGAGTTCACCGGCGGTGCCCTGGGCGACCAGGCGACCCTGGTCGAGCACCGCGATACGGTCGGCTAGCTGATCGGCTTCCTCGAGGTACTGGGTGGTGAGGAAGATGGTCACACCGTCGGCCACCAGGTCACGGATGATCGACCACATCGTGCGGCGGCTACGCGGGTCCAGGCCCGTCGTCGGCTCGTCCAGGAAAATGATCCGCGGGTTACCGACCAGCGTCATCGCCAGGTCGAGCTTGCGACGCATACCCCCGGAATAGCTCGACGCGAGCTTGCCCGCCGACTCGCTCAACTCGAAGCGATCCAGCAGATCAGCGACGACCCTCCTGCCCTCGACGGCCGGCACCCGCGCCAGATCCACCATCAACTGCAGGTTCTCCCGCCCCGAGAGCAACTCGTCCACCGCCGCGAACTGACCGGTGACCCCGATCGCCGAACGCACCGCCCTGGCCTCGGTCGCCACATCGTGCCCGGCCACGCGCACCGTCCCGCCGTCGGCCCGCATCAACGTGGTCAACACGTTCACCGTCGTCGTCTTACCCGCCCCGTTCGGACCGAGCAGCGAGAATATCGTGCCCGCCTCGACATCCAGATCAATGCCATCCAGCACCACCTTGTCGCCAAAGACCTTTCGCAGCCCCGAAACCTCAATCGCTGTTCTCATGCAACCCACGATCGGCGCCCGGCCTGACACGCCCCTGACACGCCCCTGACACGACCGCTGACACGGTGTCCGCCCTCGTCGCGCCGGGCCAGGATGCCGGCGCCCGAGGTCGCGCAGCGGGCGGGACACTCGGTCGACGTGCTGCTGAAGGTGTACGCGAGGTGCATCGACGGCGACCGCCTGCGGATGAACGAGCGCATCCACGGGATCCGACACGCGCGCACCATAGCAGCGCTACACCGTCAGTTTGGTAGACCGTTTCCGGCTGACCCGATCTGTCCGAAGCGCCTGGTCAGCGGCGGTGCCGTGATGCCCAATCATGACCGCTGCTGGCCGCCCGGGACACCGGCTACTGGCACGTGGCTGGCACGGCTGCGCGGTGGGCGCGTGGCTGTCCGGCGACGTACGGTTACCGCCCTGCCCTTCGGCTCGGGGCGGCTTCCCGTGCGGGCGGCGTTCCGCGCGCCTGGACCCCGGTCTCCGGTGGCAAGCCGCGGAGCGGCGCGGCAGCGAGCGCCCGAACCTCGTCGGAGATTGAGCACCCTCGCGCTCGTCGCGGCATGGGGGCACCACAAGAACGGGGGCCGCGTTCACGCGCGTTGGCTACCCTCGGATTGGTCTGGAGAGAGGAGCGACGGTGGCGATTCCGAAGAAGAGCGTACCCAGGAGCCGGGGTCCGTTCTGGTCGTGCAGATGCCATCAGCACGGCTGGACAACTGGATGGCACTACCGGGGAAGCCTGTGCTTCCGGCGCTGGTCGAGCAGGTCATCCGTACAGCGCTGACCAACGGTTGGCGTCCCGACCGTCCTGGACACCCGTTCACCCTCAACGCCTCCTGAGCAGTGCTCTCGTCACCCTGACCCTCGGCTCACACGGCCCGGTCCACTCCCACCTACGGCGCGGCGCCTACGTCGCACCGTGCGAACCACCGCCACGGCCCCAACGATGACGTGCTCGGCGCCCCGGTCGACCCCGCCAGCTACGACTACCGGCGGTCCGCCCTGGACGCGATCCACTTCGCCCGGGTCCTCGACCGGTGGTGGCAGAACGTCCGCCGCGCTCCGGTGCAGGTGGCGTCCCCGCGGGCCGGGCGGCCGTACGACCTGCGGCACGCAGCGGTGTCGTTGTGGCTGAACTCCGGTGTTCCGGCAACCGACGTCGCCGCCCGTGCTGGGCACTACGTGGACGTGCTGCTGAAGGTGTACGCCAAGTGCATCGACGGCCAAGAGGCGACGGTGAACCAGCGGATTCAGGCGGCGTTGGGCGGTCTGGGTGAGTAGCGCCTGCACTCCGGCATTGTTCTCTGGCTACTCTCGCTCGGTGGCCGAGGACTTCACGATCAAGCTGACCCACGACCAGGCCCTGGTGCTCTCCGATTGGCTTGACAAGGTGATCGGTACTGAGAGGTTCGATGTCATCGTTGACGAGGACATCGCCGTCTGGTCGGCGTTGCACCGCATCAGCGGCGCTCTGGATAAGTCGCTCGTGGAGATCTTCATGCCGGACTACACGACACGCCTGGACGCCGCCCGTACGCGTCTCCTCGCGGACCTCGGGGACTATTTCGTGCAGGAACGGCAGGTCCAACAGGACGCGGGGCACCACGACAGCGGCTACGAGGATCACCGTGACGGATCCGGATCTTGACCGGAACAACGGGCGCGACCTGGGAAAACCCTCCCAAGATCATTCCGTGAATAGTCCGTGGACAGCGACAAACGGCGGCGCCACGCGGCACACCACTGCATAGGGCGACCCACCGACGCGGAAGCGTATCCGCAGTTCAGACGGCGTTTTGGCTGATCTTCGAGGTGCCCCCGGCAGGATTCGAACCTGCGACACACGGTTTAGGAAGGCGACTGAGGCAGGCTTGCCATTGGTGCCGTGACCTGCGCGGGCCGGCTACACCTCGACACCGCAAGGCAAGATCATTGCACGCACTCTGCACGAGGTGCTGCGGACGCCCGACGACGGCCATCAGCCCTTACGGTCGGTCTTGGCGTGCCTGTCTCGCTCCCGAAGCCGCCGCACTCTGCGGAGGTACTGCCCGGCATAGGAGCGCTGCGCGTCGTCGAGCGCCTGCGCGTCTGGGTCCGCAAACACTTCGTAGTAGGAAACCTCGGCCGGGTCGTGGTCGTGCTCAATCAGCCGGCCCAGCACCTGGGCGTCTTGTGCAAGAGGCGGCTGCCTCGCCGCCTCTTCGCGCCATAAGTGCCCGCTGATGTCGTCGTCTGACACGCCGCGATAGTAGACCCCACTCAGCCTCCGGCACCCGCAGTTTGGAAGATCGTTCTCCGCTGACCTGATCTGTCCGGAACGCCTGCCCAGCGGCAGTGCCCGTGGTGCCCGATCATGACCGCTGCTGACCGCCTGGGACACCGGCTACTGGCACGCGGCTGGCACGGCGCCGATGGGTGCGCGGTTGTCCGGCGGCGTACGGCTTACCGCCTCCGGCCTTCGGGCCGGGGGCGGCTTGCCGTGTCGCTGGCTCTCCGCGGGCTTGGACCGCGGTGCTCGGTGGCAAGCCGCGAAGCGGCGCGGCAGCCGATCGCCCCAAGTTGGCCGTCGCTCAGCCGATCCCGCGATCGTCTCGGCCGCTGGTGTGCGGCTCGTCCTTGTCGGCTTCAACGAGGTCACCGGACGACTCGATCAGATCGATGAGACGTCGAAAGATCGGCCAGGGAATCTGCCTGTCACCGATCTGCACCAGGACGCGATGTGCTGGCTATGGCGTGAACGGGCCGTCCTCCGGGGTTGCGTCAGGGATGACGACAGAGAGATGTCCGCCCGCCTCCGACATGCCGGTCAGCTCGTACTGCCAGGCGTCGTCGGGCAGGCTGTAGTACGAGTTCACCTCGTACAGCTCGGTGCCGTGGGACCAGATCTCCACCATCGGATGATGGCAGAAGCCGCGGTCGAGTCACCTAGTGCGGTGACCACGATCGTTCACCGGGTCGGGTCTCCAGCTCCTGAGAGTCGGTCTCCACCCATCGGCTTAGGTGCTGACCGACGACCTCTCGTACTTGGCGGCGGAGGTCCGTGTAGCTCATGTCGCCCATCCCCTCGGCCTTGAAGACCGCATCGGTGAAGCTGTCTACCTCGCCCGGAGGGGACTCGCGGAGCCGACGGTTCTCCTCGGGTGGCAGGCAGAAGCCCAGCTTGATGCAGAGTTCGTCGAGGAGTCGTTGGACATCAGACTTTCGGTCGTCACGTTGGCTCATGAGAGACAGCGTGGCGACTTCCGCCCCGAGCTGCCAACCCGGTCAACGTTTGTGGTCACCGCGCTAGACGGATCGAAGCCGGCCCGACCGGCCGATGCCGGCCGGAGGCCGCCAGCAGGCCGGGTCGGGCCGGCGGGGGGGGGGGGGGGGGGGGGGGGG